>NZ_JXIS01000047.1:0-127977 GCF_000836715.1 Bacillus sp. L_1B0_5
CTAAAGGGTTTCCCAACACTCTGAAAAGAACTCTTACAATTGTAAGAGTTCTTTTTTTCATCATACCAATTTCCCATCTCTCAGCGTCAATATACGATCACATACATCAAGCATTCTTTCATCATGTGTAATCATAATTGCTGCTTTTTGGCTCTCTTTCACTTCACGTTTCATCATTTCAACAACTTCACGTGCGCGTTTTGAGTCTAAGCTTGCCGTTGGCTCATCCGCTAATATTAAATCCGGATTGTTCATGAACGCACGAGCGATTGCTACCCTTTGTTTTTCCCCACCAGATAGTTGATTTGGATAATGATTTTTTCTTTCTCCTAATCCAAATGCCGCTAATAAATGATCTGCACGCTTTTCGGATTCTTGTTTACTTTCCTTTTTTAGCTTTGCAATATAAAGCAATTGTTCTTTCACATTTAAATATGGAACAAGGTTTGCAAACTGGAAGATGAAACCGATTTTTTTCAAACGAATGTCTGTCATTTCCTTTTCCGATAACTGTGTAATATTTTGCTCACGAATGTAAATATCTCCTTTTGACGGTGATAATAAAGCACCCGCGATTGATAATAATGTACTTTTCCCTGATCCAGAAGGACCAACGATTCCGATAAATTCTCCAGCTTTCACATCAAGCGACATCGGATGAAGGGCTGTTACTTCCGTATTTCCTTCTCCGTACACTTTACTTACTTTGTCTAATTTTAATAATGAAGTCATTACATCCCGCCTCCAATTGCTTCTAATGCATCAACTTTTAATACTTGGTATAACGAAATAAGTGTTCCTAAAATACTAATTACGATAAAGATTGCTGCGTATTGTGCAATCATCGGTGTTGTTAATAAGAACGGCATACCCGCTGGTAAAATTTGTTCTAACCCTTGTACAAGAACGATACTAATTACCATCGCAACGACTGATAAGAATAACGCCTGTACGACTAAGCTATTTGCTAAATACGAGTTCTTCGTACCAATTGCTTTTAATACACCTAGTTGCTGTGTTTTTTGCAGTGTAATGACGTAGAAGAATACACCAATTAGTAATGCAGCGATTACAAGTAAGAACGCAATAATCATCGTTAACGTTCCTTGCTCTTCTTTAAATCCTGGAATACTTTGCAGTACTTCTTTTTTATCGATAACGTGAGCATTTTTAATTTCTTTATCTGTGTTAAGTGCGATTGCACTATAATCTTTTTGGTTTGGTTGTGAAATAGCGCCCCATACGTCTTCATTTACATAAACGACTGGTGTATGGCTAAACATTTGATCTTTCGTAAATCCGACGATTTTAAATTCTTTCTTTGAAACAGGATCGATAATTGTATCCCCAATATCGATTCCTTTTTCTTTAATTGATTCATCAGCAACCATCTCGTTGTTTGCTGTACCTAATTTCTCACCTTTTACAATGTTCGGTTCTAAAAATGAATCGCGTTCACTTGAGAAAATAGCGATATCAACCTTTTTCGAACTATCTTTCTTTTCATACGTTGAAACTTTCACCCGAAATGGAACTGCCTCTTTCTCGCCCACTTGATTTACTACGTTATCTACATCGTCTTTCTTAATTTGTGAACGAAGTAATTTATTTTCCGCATCATCTGCTAAAACGAACTTATTTGCCTCCATATTTTGAATCGATGAAGCATTATCATATGATAATCCATTTGCTAATCCCGAAATGACAAGAACTAAAAATGATAGTAACACCATAATCAGTCCGATTAATCCGTATCTTAATTTTGATTGTTTCAATTCACGCAGAGCTAAAAACATTTCGCTCGCTCCTTCCTCTTTCTTTCTATGCACTAATCATAAAAAAGAATTATGAACGGAATATGAACAGAAGATTACAGAGAGTAAGATTTAATTTTCAGAAAGTATTGAAAATATTTGAAATCCTTGATACAATTCAGTCAAATAATATTGACCGAGTAATTTAATTCAAGGAGTTGATCATGTTGAAGCCCGTATTAACACTAACTACTTATAGCCAACTAAAAGCATTAAGCGATCCACTACGTGCCGAAATGATGATACGTCTATGCGAACGTCCTTATACTGGACAATTACTATCTGAGAAATTCGGCATTTCAAGGGCGAAAATTCATTATCATTTAAAAGAATTAGAAAAGAATGGTCTTATAGAGATCGTTTATACAGAAGAAAAGAATGGGATTATTCAAAAGTTTTATCAATCTGTCGCTAAAGGCTTCACCCCTGCCGCAGATCTATTACCTCATTTAGAAATATTAAGCGAATCAGGTCGTCAAATCTTTTTACAAATGATAGAAAGAACGAAAAGCCAAATTCTCGCTGCACCAGAAGAAGCTTTTACATTACGAAATGCAAGTGAAGATCCAGCTAAGTGGAATTACGTTTCATCCTGCTGGGAATTTGATGCTACGCCAGAACAATTTCAAGTGTGGGTGAAAAAGTTTTATGAATTAATGGCTGAATTAAACGAAATCACAAAAGGTGCAGATAAAGATCCGAATAGTAAGCCTTATTATATTTCTACTACTGCACTTCAAATCGCTGAGAGAACAATGCAGCAATTTATTAAAAAAGAAGAAAAATCGTAATACGATTTTTTTTACATAAACGGTCAAATTTATTTTACCGAATAAATTTATTATAAAGGAGTAGATAAAGTGGACATATTAAAAAACCGGAATTTCCTCTTATTATTTTTAGGAAGAATTTTTACAAACATAGGAGATAGCCTGTATTATGTAGCAGCGATGTGGCTCGTATACAAATTAAGTGGTAATCCTTTTTATTCTGGATTGGCTGGTTCCCTAACGTTATTACCTTCTGCATTACAATTTCTTACTGGTCCATTCGTTGATAGATGGTCAATAAAAAACACCCTCGTCATCACACAAGTTTTGCAATGCATTCTTATTTTAATCATTCCTATTACACACTACTTCGACCTATTAACAGTCCAACTACTACTCATCATCATGCCCATCGTAGCCTTTATCGAACAATTCGCCTATCCCGCACAATCAAAAGCTTTACCACTTCTACTGCATAAAACACAATTATTAAAAGGAAATTCACTTTTCTCATTTGCATACCAAGGCATTGATTTAATTTGCACGACTCTTTCCGGAATATTAGTAGCACTATTTGGCGCAATTACTTTATATGTGATCGACTCTATTACATTTGCGATTACTGCCCTTTTGTTCGTTTCATTGAAAATGCCAAAACAAACCGAAGCAAACACAGTACTTTCAACCAAGCAATATTTCACTGATTTAAAAGAAGGGTTTTCAATCGTCTTTCGTTCCTTAATGGGCGTCTTCTTAATCGGTTCCGTTGTCGCTAATTTTTCAATCGGTATGACGATGGCCATACTCCCTTCTTTCGCTGATTCTTTAGGTGGTGTGAGATTATATGGGTTCTTTTTAGCCGCTATATCAGCCGGTTGTTTAATTGGAGCACTATTCAGTTCATGGGTTGGTAAACATAATGTTGGCCGTGTCCCCATTATTAGCTTCGCAACTGGCGCTTTCTTTTGGTTTCTCTCTACGATTGTACCATTTCAATGGTTATCCATTTTTTTATTTGGCTTAGCTTGGATACCAATTGGTGCGACCAACATATTATTTGCGACTATTGGTCAAATTGTAATTCCAAACCAATATCTTGGGCGTATCAATTCAGTCACACGAAGCATGGGCACAATTGCTATGCCGCTTGGCTCTTTAATTGGCGGATACACTGCGAATGTATATAGTAGCCAACTCATTTTCGCGCTTGCTAGTATTGGGATTTTATTCATTTCCCTCGTATGGCTGCTTCATCCAAAATTACGGGCTTTGCCGAAAGCTGATGAAATTACAGCGGATACTTTTGAGCTTCGGTTTAAAGAAGAGTCCGGGAAAGGTGCGGCTTTATAACAGAACAAACATAACCCCGTTCTAAATTGGGGACGGGGTTAAAAATATAATTATTTCATTTTGGATGTAAAATACTTCACTAAAAATATAACAATAAAATCGTTTGAATATCTAAAATTTATTCAACAATAGTACCAACTAAAACGCTCCGTTAACGCTTTGATGGCCATGCCCCCTGCATTTTCCTTAATTGAATAATTTGGCCTGTATGATAAGCATCATGAAGCATAATGTCCAGTAATTTACCTTCAAGTGAATTTTGCTCAAGTTCTCTTTCAGAAATTGCACTTAATATCTGTCTTAAATTACGCTGAGCATTTTCAGAGCGTTCAACGACTTCCTTCCATTCCGTATCATCATTAGATTGCTTAGTAAGATAAAAGGTGTCATTACCATCAAGATTATGTGTCCATTCACGTCCTTCCAAGTTTGCAGCAAGTCTTTCTTTGTAATAAGTGAGATGATTAACGTTCTCCCAAATGGTATTCGTTGTCTCTCCAGCTGGTTTCCACATAGCCTGTTCAGCTGTAAGTCCTTCTATAGCATGTTTAAACGGTGCATACCAACTCTCTTTATCGAATGTTGAATCTAGTACGTTTAATAACAAGTCAATTCGTTTCAAAGTAATTTCCTCCCTACACAGTTCAAGTTTTAATACACTCCCTCTAACTCTGTAGAGATTCTACATTTTTAAATAAACTTCCTCCTAATCCCACTCCATAAACTCATCCGATTATGCAATTAAAATGACTCATATTTTTTCATTTTACACGTATACTAGCGACAAAAAAAGAAGAGGCTGTTCCCAAACAGCCTCTTCTATCTATTTAGGAAGCTCCACCCGAACAGTCGTCCCTTCCCCTTTCGTGCTATATACCGAAACGGTCCCTTTATGCAGTTCAACAATCTTCTGCACGATTGATAATCCTAAACCGCTACCTTCTACGTTTCTTGCCCTTGCTGTATCTACTTTGTAAAAACGGTCAAAAATACGATCCATTTCTTCTTTTTTCATACCGATTCCGTTGTCTGATATAGAAATTATAACGCTAGACTCTAACTCTTCCACGAAAAACTCAATCGTTCCACCATCGTTTGAAAACTTAATGCTATTCGTAAAGATATTACTCCATACTTGATGAAGTAAGTTTTCATCACCTTTTATAGTGATATCTGGCACATCAAATTCAACAGCGATATCTTTTTCACGCCATTTCCATTCGAGCATAAAAATAACGTCTTTAATTTGCTTCTGCAAATTGAATTCTTTTATTTGTAGAACTTTCTCTTCTTTATCTAGTGATGCAAGCGTGAGTAACTGTTTACATAAACTAGACATTCGCTTACTTTCACCCTCAATAATTTGTAAGTAATGGTTTCTTTCTTCCACGCTCATCTTTTCTGTTTGCAACGTCTTCGAAAAACCTTGTATAGAAGAAAGCGGCGACTGAAATTCATGTGAAACGTTCGAAACGAATTCTTGTCTCATTTCATCTAGTTCTTTAATACTTTTCGTCATCTTTTGGAAGCTCGTAGATAACGTTCCTATTTCATCTTTTCGTTTTACGTCTAATTCAATTTTATATTCCCCACTCGCAATTTTTTGCGTAGCCTTCGTAAATTTACGGATTGGGCGAACGATATAACCTGCTGCAATCGCTATAAAAATAATACTTAATAGTACGATAAACCCAAGTAATACCGCTAAGAAAATTCGCATTTCGCCAAATTGGTTCTGAATGTCAGGACGAATAAATAAAGCGTACTGTTTATCACCGTGTTGCACTGGTACACCGACGCTATTAATTAATTCATTATCGAAAAACCCTGTAATAAAGAGACGAGTTGGATAGGTGGAAACACCATTAAACGTTTCTCCTTGCAATACTTTATGAACAGTAGCATCGCTAATAGACGTCTTACGAAACGCATTGCCAATACGCTTTCCATTCTTTTGATCATCGACAATATAAATTTCATACCCTAACTTTGCGATAGAATGTAAGTACGTCTCTTGATTTTCTTCACTTTGCTTTTCATATAACGATTTAACTTCTTCAGCATACTTTAAAATCTTTTCACTATTATACGGTTTTAGCTTCACTTGATAATATACGTTCGTCAATAAAAAGCCGATAATACTACTAAGAAGCATAATACCGACTGTCATAAAAACAAATCTAGAATATAGTGATTTCATTTTATTTCAACTCCAACTTGTACCCGAGTCCGCGCACTGTCGTAATTTGAAAATCATCCGTTCGTTTTGAGAAACGATCTCTCAGCCGCTTCACATGAACGTCAACCGTTCGTTCATCTCCTTCAAAATCCATTCCCCATACTAATTCAATTAGCTCTTCTCTTGAAAATGTTCTTCCAGGATAACTAGCAAGTTGTGATAATAACTCAAATTCTTTTAATGGAAGCAAAATCGTCTGCCCGTTACACTTCACTTCAACACCTTTACGATCAATTGTCGTTCCGTGGAGTGTAATAATGTCAGCACTCAGCATTTGATAACGACGCAATAAAGCTTTCATACGGAAAATGACTTCAGCTGGTTCAAATGGTTTTACGATATAATCATCCGTACCAGAAATAAACCCTTTTTCTTTATCGACTAACTGATCCTTTGCAGTTAATAAAATAACAGGAATATCATGATATTTCCGGATTTCTTCACATAACGTATAACCATCAACGAACGGCATCATAATGTCTACTATCGCAAGATGAATATTTTCGTTCTCTAATACGTCTTGCGCTACCTTTCCATCTTCCGCTTCAAAAACTTTAAACCCCTCTTTTTGTAAATGGTAATGCAACAATTCTCTAATATGCTTATCATCATCAGCTAATAAAATATGTATCATCTTCATTAAACCCTCTCTTGTTCATCCTTCTACATCCTTACATTAAGAAACAATTGGATTTTTTGCAAGAAAAAGAAAAAGAATCTATTTTGAAAAAAGATTATTCAAAATAGATTCTTACGTTTTAGTATTAAGATTATTTTAATGAAAAGTAATTTCTATGCTTTAGAAATATCAACGAATCCTTCTCCAAATACGTCACGAACATCGTGTATAGCGATGAACGCAGCCGGATCTGTAGTTTGAACAATCCGTTTTAGCTTCACTACTTCTTGCTTATTAATAACAACATAAAGAATTTCCTTCGGAGTTTTCGTGTAATAGCCATGACCTGAGTACACAGTAACCCCTCTGCCCATTAAGGTAGTTACCTTCCCGGCAATTTCATTCGGATTATCAGAAATAATCGTAATGGCTTTCTTCGGATTTAAACCTTCAATTACAAACTCCATCACTTTCGTTGCTACATATAGCATAATAATTGTTATCATCAGTTTTTCTGCACCAATAATGAAATAAGATGAAAACGCAACGATTAAATCGAAGAACAGTAGACCGTAGCTAATGCTCCATCCTAAATATTTATGTGTCATCCTTGCTAAGATGGTTGTACCTGCAGTTGTTCCGCCAACGCGAATAATAAGACCAATCCCGCACCCGATAAATATTCCTCCGAAAATGGCATTTACGAGCATTTCATCCGAAGTAATCGTCCAGCCTTCTGTCAAATGAAGAAATAGCGAGTTCGTAACTACAGCGATAATCGTATAAATTGTTGTAATCTTATTTAAAAACTTATAACCGGCTATTAACAAAATCGCATTTAAAATTAAGTTAACTAAGCCCGGTGACCATTCAAATAAATAGTACGTAATAATCGTGATGCCTGTTACTCCGCCCTCACCAAATTCGTTCGGGATAACAAACAAATTGACACCTAACGCAAAAAGAAATGCACCGATAATAATAAAAATAATGTCTGTCGTTCTTTTTTTCATACAGTACCTCACTTCTTATGTAAATATTTATTCTGTCATAAACTCTCACCATTATATCGTGGAATATTCAAATCGAACAGTGGTTTATTTTTATTTTAATATAGGGTAATAAATCAACTTCATCCTACATCCACAAGTAATTAAAAAAGTAAAACAACTGTATTTATTATGTACTACAAATAAAGTTTTGATTTCACATGCAGTTCATCCTAAAAAATGAATATAAACACTCTCACTCGCACAAACTTCGAATGCAAAGCAAATAAGCGAAGCTATAAAATAGACTTCGCATCAAGCGTGTGATCATAGAAATTTATATGAGATTTTATATTCATACGTTCCAGAAATAAATTCACTTATCTTTCTCCATATATTCTTTAATCTTTCGTTCTTCCCACTCTTTCCCGAATATCCCAACTGGAAAAGTTGTCAAACCGTGTATAACGATACCAATTCCCCAGCCTGCAAGTGGATATAAAAACCATAATTTACTTGAATCAGAACTTATATTTATAATAAAAAGCATTAAGTTCACTAGTATATAAACCGTTAAATGAATGTAAAAAGCTTTTAAATTCTCCACCCTTTTTTTAGCTCGTAAATAAACATCATCTTGCTCCACCCTTGAACACCTCTTTCAATATTGTATTTTTTCACCTTCGCTCCAATGTTAACATCATATTCTTATTGGAAATCCGTTATTCTCAAAAAAACACAAAACAAAAAGTACCCATCAAATTGTTATACACATAATAATTTGATGGGTACTGCATGATACATTTAGTTTTTACATGTATTGTTTGGAGAAAAATGCAAATAACGACTTATACTCACCTTATTAAGACCAAATCCAAACATCATCATTATTTTCAACGTTGCTCTTTACCTCATGAACTTTTTCAATGTTATCCGTTGTGTTCCAGTTAATAGAACTTCCACCCCAGCCCACGTACTTCATATCAATTTTTACTTTCTCGCCCGTATTAAATACTTGTCCCTTTGTTAAGAAAACATCAATAATAACTTTCTTACCATTTAGCGATGGATACTCAACTACGACATATTTAGTAGCACCGTCTCCTTCATCTTCCATCGTTCCTACTTTTGATACTTTCCCAATCACATAATCAGGCGAACCATCTTCTTTCATGTGCATACCTAACTTGTTTGTTGTATTTTCAACTGCAGTTGCAACCATATATTCTGTAAAATTACGCATCATAGATCCAGTAGCTTTTACTTCATCTCCTACTTTCACGTTTGAAAGTGAATCAATATACACACTAACAGGTTCCTCATATTGCTTAGATTTTACAACAATCACACCGTTATCTACTTCTACTACTCGTCCTTCTAACGTTGAGAAATTCGATTCAATTGAAGCTGCACTCGCTTTTGTTAGTTCTAATCCTGGTACATTCGTTCCTGATAATGCTGCGATCCCTAAAGCACCTGCTAAAATTATTTTTTTCATACCCATATGTAACATCTCCATTCATGATGATTTTATTTTTTTGATTGGTATCGACCAACCTGTAATCATTATAGTTACAGGTTGTGAAAATAACAACCGTTTTCCTCATGCAATGATGCATACTGTGATTTTTAAATATACAACAATGAGACTAGATTCTCGAGTTACAGCAGGTGAAATTGTTGATGATGAAGAAACTAATGTCATGCATCATATTTTTCAGCGCTACGGTTTGTATAATCGTAGTTCATTACATTATGTAGGGGCGGAATTCATATGTTAATAAAACCAAAGAGATTACAGCCAGGAGATATCGTAGCAACAGTAAGTGCTTCATGGGGAGGAGCGGGTGATTCTAAGCTAAGATGGCGTTATGAGCAAGGAGTAAAGAGATTAGAAGACGTATTTGGGCTTACAGTTATCCCAATGCCAAATAGTTTAAAAGGTAGCGAATACCTTTATAACAATCCAGGAGCTCGTGCGGAAGATTTAATGACAGCATTTAAAGATACGCGTGTTAAAGCAATTATTACGAATATTGGTGGTGAAGATAGTATCCGTTTACTACCTTATATTGATTTTAATGTGATACGTGAAAATCCGAAAATTTTTATGGGGTACTCTGACGATACCGTTTCACACTTATTTTGTCATAAAGCAGGAATTTCCTCTTTTTACGGTCCAGCAATCTTAAGCGATTTTGCTGAAAATATAGAGATGGATTCATATACGATTGAAACAGTGAATCGAACTCTCTTTTCAAATGAGATTATTGGTGAAATTCAACCAGCTAACGAATGGACGAGTGAGCGTTTAGAATGGATAGAAATAAATAAAGATACAAGACGTACGATGCAGCAAAACAACGGATATGAGGTCCTTCAAGGATCTAGGACTGTACAAGGGCGTTTAATTGGTGGTTGTATTGAAGTATTGGAATTCGTAAAAGGAACGGAACTTTGGCCTGAGAAAAAGCATTGGGAGAATAGTATTCTATTCTTTGAAACATCTGAAGAGCATCCAGAACCAAATTATATAAAGTATTGGTTACGAAATTATGCAGCGCAAGGTATTCTTCAAAAAGCAAAAGGAATCATTTTTGGTAAACCGAAAGATGAACAATACTATGAAGAATATAAACAGGAAATATTGCAGGTTATGAAAGAACATAACTTAGAAGATTTGCCGATTCTTTATAATTTAAGTTTTGGCCATACTGAACCGAAGTTTATTTTACCTTACGGCGCGCTGGCGGAAATTAATTGTGAAAATGGGTCTTTCTCTATTTTAGAGAGTGGCGTGGAATAAAGGAAAACTTTAAATAAGTATCTAATTGGAGGGAAATTACGTGTATGGAAGTAACATTTACAGTAAGTAAGTGGGATGAAAAACCAATCGATGATAATAAAAAAGATTTCCCTATTAATATTGCTCATGTCGAATATGATATTGATGGGGAATTAAAAGGAAAGGCTTTTGTTGAATACTTATTATATTATTTAGACTCAAATATAAATGATGGTCACTTAGCTACTGCTAAAATTTCTGGATTTTTACACTTTGAAGGGATTTATAAGGGGCAACAAGGGACATTTACAGCTATAGAGCAAGGAATATTTGATAAAGGAAATTTAGATTCCCCAGGAACAATTATTAAAGCTACCGGTAACTTAGAAAACCTGAGAGGATCCTATAATTATCAGTTTACAGGTCAAACTAGTAAACTAATTTTAGAGTTTGAATTTCAGCAAAATACCTTATAATTTAGTGGAAAGGACATTTCTTGTAATACTAGGAATGTCCTTTTTGTTGACGAGTTTATTCAAGTTAAAAATGAACAGAGTATATTATCAGTATTCAGCAATGCATAAAATTTTCTTCATGGGGGAATTAAAAATCTACGCCCTAGAGACATCATGCCCCCACCTATTCATTTCTTTTCTTACTAATTAAAGAATAATCCCCGAAAAACTCCCCTTCATAACTTCCTTTTCAAGTTGATTCCTACATATAAACGTCGCAATAATTTTTGTACGATTTTTTTCATCAGGCTCAAATTGTTCAATAGTTACGTCACAACGAATCGTATCCCCACTAAAAACAGGACGTAAAAATTCAAAATCCATTTTGCGAGCTAGTACGTTATAATCACCGCCAATTTTTGTAGGCAATGTTGATGTTAACAGCCCTTGTACAACAAATCTTCCCTGCTCATCTGGTGTAACATGATGAACACCTTCATCTTTCGATACTTCTGTAAATAACGCAACATCCTCTTTCGTAAAAGTTCGTTCAAAGGTGATTTTTTCGCCTACTTGCAATTTCATTAATACCCCTCCTCGAAAACACTTTTAAAATAAGAAAAACCGAAACTAAAAATCATTTCGGTTTTTCTAACTAAAGAAGTCTATTTATTTTAAAGAATGAACAAACAACCCGCTGCGAAGTTTCGGTTCAAACCACGTTGATTTCGGCGGCATGACTTCTCCGGCATCTGCAATTGCTAATAAATCTTCCATAGATGTCGGATATAATGAGAATGCTGCTTTATATACACCGCTGTTCACAAGGCGTTCTAGCTCTTCTAGCCCCCGAATTCCACCAACAAAATCAATGCGTGAATCAGAACGCGGATCATGTATTTCAAGTACTTGGCTTAATAAATGATCTTGCAGGATAGATACATCTAAACCTCTAACAAGATCATTCGCATCAAATGTTTCCTCTTTCACAGTAAGCTTATACCACTTCTCATTTACATACATACCAAATGATTTGGGCTCATTTGGTTTATACGGAGAAACAATTGCTCCTTCTACATAAAAGTACTGCGTAATTTGATTTAAAAACTGTTCCTCTGATAAGCCATTTAAATCTTTCACAACGCGGTTATAGTCCCAAATTGATAATTCATCATAAGGGAATAGAACCGATAAGAAGAAATTAAATTCCTCTTCTCCTGTGTAATTTGGATATTGTTCTCTTCGCATAAGCCCTACTTTTGCAGCTGATGCAGAGCGGTGATGCCCATCCGCAATATAAAGATTAGGAATATCTTCAAATGCGTTTACTAAAGTCGCAATTACTTCTTCATCTGCAACCTTCCACGCAACATGCTTAACACCATCTTCTGCTGTAAATGTATAAATTGGCGCATGCTCTTCTTTCCAGCTTCTAATCAAATGCTTTACTTCTTCTTTTGTACGGTACGTTAAAAAGATAGGACCTGTATTTGCGTCACACACATCTACGTGGCGAATACGATCTAATTCTTTTTCATGACGTGTTCTTTCATGTTTTTTAATTGTATCATCTTCGTATTCATCAATAGATGTACAAACGACAAGGCCTGACTGCGTTCTTCCTTGCATTGTCAGTTCATAAATATATAGCGCTGGCTCTTCATCTTGTATGAACACTTCTTCTCGTACAAATTGCTTTAAATTGTCGCCCGCTTTTTCATACACGCGATCATCATACGGTGACAGTTCAGGATCTAAATCAATTTCTGCTTTATCAACATGCAAGAAAGAATATGGATTCCCTTTTACAACTTCCCTTGCCTCTTCACTATTTAATACGTCATACGGTAAAGCTGCAACTTGTGCTGCTTTTTCCTCTACTGGACGAATGGCCCGAAACGGTCGTATTTTTGCCACATTCCTCTCTCCTTTACACAATCATTCGAACGGCTACAACACCTGTAATTTTGCTTATATTTTCTACAATATTCTCTTTTATTATATCATCAATTCCGTTATCGATATCAATCATTGTGTATGCCCAAGAATGTTTACTACGATTAATCATATCAGCAATATTTATATGATGTTCTGCTAAACATCCTGTAATTTGTCCTACCATGTTTGGAACGTTTTGATGCATAATTGTAATACGTTTCTTTCCGATATATGGAAGCTCGACGTTTGGATAGTTTACTGAATTACGAATATTTCCTGTCTCCAAATATTCACGTAATTGACGTGCTGCCATTACTGCACAATTTTCTTCCGATTCAGACGTAGATGCACCAAGGTGAGGCGTCGCTGTTACATTTTTCATCTTTATTACATTTTCATTTGGGAAATCCGTTACGTAATGTGTAATAATATCTTCTTCTAATGCTTTTTGAAGAACCTTTTCATCTACAAGTTCTCCTCTAGAGAAATTAAATAGACGCATCCCTCTTTTCATCTTCTCTACAGCGTGTTCCCCAATAATCCCCTTCGTTTGATTCGTAAGAGGAATATGCAGTGTAATATAATCACACGTTGCAAAAATTTCATCAAGGCTAAACGCTCTTTGCACATGTGTAGAAAGACGCCAAGCTGTTTCAACTGAAATATAAGGATCATATCCGATAACATCCATCCCTAACGCTAACGCATCGTTCGCAACTAAAGCACCGATTGCGCCAAGTCCGATAACACCTAGACGTTTCCCTGCAATTTCTGATCCAACAAATTGTTTTTTTCCTGATTCAACAAGCTGTGGTACTTCTTCACCTTCTAAGTTTTTCGTCCAACTTACACCATTAATAATGTTACGTGAAGACATAATAAGACTGGCAATAATGAGTTCCTTTACGGCGTTTGCATTTGCCCCCGGCGTGTTAAATACTACAATTCCTTTTTCTGTACATCGCTCGACAGGAATATTATTTACACCAGCGCCAGCTCTTGCAATCGCCTTTAAGTCTTTTGAAAACTCTTCTTGATGTAAAGAGTAGCTACGAAGCAAAATCCCATCTGGGTGATTGAGTTTATCCCCTACTTCATAACGTTCTTCAGTAAAAACTTGTAAACCTTTTTCTGCAATTTGATTTAACGTTTGAACACGAAACATATCCCCATCTCCCTATCTATTCTCAAGCTCAAATTCCTTCATATAATCTACTAATTGTTTTACACCGTGTGCTGGCATCGCATTGTAAATACTTGCACGCATACCGCCGACTGAGCGATGTCCTTTTAGCGTAACGAAACCGCGTTCCTTCGCCTTTTGTAAAAACTCATTGTTAAGTTCTTCTGACGGTGTTGTAAATGGAATGTTCATAAGTGATCGATACGCAGGGTCAACTGGTGAAGTAAACAATTTAGATTCATCTAAAAAATGATAAAGAAGTGAAGATTTCATTTTATTTTGTTCTTCAATCGCAGATACTCCGCCTTGCTCTTTCAACCACTCTAGTACAAGTTTTGTTACGTAAATACTAAAGGATGGCGGTGTATTATATAAGGAGTTATTTTTACTGTAAGTTTCATAATTTAACATTGTCGGACAAGAGCGATCTGCTCCCCCAATTAAATCTCTTTTTATAATAGCAATCGTTAAGCCCGCAGGTCCTAAATTCTTTTGCGCCCCCGCATATATAAGACCAAACTTCGAAACATCATATCTCTCTGATAAAATATTTGAGGACATATCCGCAACGAGCGGCACTCTTTCTACATGTGGAATTTCCACATATTTTGTCCCTTCAATTGTATTATTCGTTGTAATATGTACATAATCTAGTTTTTCATCACTTAATAAACCGTCCAGTTTAGGAATCGTAGTAAACTTCTCTTTTTCAGAAGAAGCAATCACTTGTACTTCCCCAACTTTTTCGGCTTCTTGCAGTGCCTTTTTAGACCATGAGCCAGTTAGTACGTACCCAGCTTTTTTATACGTATTCATTAAGTTCAGTGGTATCATAGAGAATTGTAATGACGCACCGCCTTGTAAAAATAAAACTTCATACTCATCAGGGATGCTCATTAATTCACGAAGTAAGTTACTTGCTTCCTCTATAATACTTTGAAAATAAGAAGATCGATGACTCATTTCCATAATAGACATGCCTGTCCCGTTATAATTTAATAGCTCCTTTTGCACTTTCTCTAAAACTGGCAAAGGGAGTATTGATGGTCCTGCTGAAAAATTATAGACTCTCTCCATCACCCTCATAACCTCCCTATTTCTCATTCGATTATTTTTTAAACTTTCTGAATTATAACCTAAAATATAATATACGGTCAATTTGTTTTCTATTATTACGGCGCAAGACGCGATGGAATCGCTTGCAAGTGCAGACTTTTTATATACACATAAAAAAGTGTTAAGTACATAATCGTACTTAACACTCTAATAATAAAATAATAATAGCTAGTCGTTCGTAAAGAACCGATCAAAGATTTGATAAATAGCAGAAAGACCAAAGAGCCAATAAATAGTGTCCACAAGCGCCGGCATAGAACCAAACCATTTCTCAACTACATTGTAATCTAACGCTACAAATAACCAATTCAAACCGCCAAGAATCACCAAAATTACTGTAAGGTAAGACAAAAATTTCATTATGATTGCCCCCTAGGTGATAAGATGGTGAAAGGCCTTTCACTAGAAATATATGTAGTAAACTTTAAAACTTACCTATTTTATAAAATTTATTTTCGGTACCACCCGTTAATAACTGCCTCTGCTTCTTTACTATGTATTTGATACGCATGTGTACTATCATTAGAGCCAATAAACCAAATTGAAAAACCTTTAAAATATGGTTTCGGTTCTAATACATCGCGGTAAGCACGCCATCCATTTAATTGTACATCTTTCGAAAACACATTTGAAACATCTGGATTCCATGGATTTTGTAATCCAAGTTCACATGCTGGAACGTTAAATCCACCGAAGTATACTGGCTTTCCTGTTGCATTATGTAATTGTTCCAATTGCTGAACAACATTTTGCCCACGATTATATACTGTTGTCGCAAACAAACTTTGCTTCACTTCTTCATATGTTGGATTTCTTTTTCCTGAAACTTCAAACCAACTGTCTACGCTAACAATATCCACCTTTTTTAAATACGGGCGATTGATTTTTTCTTTAAACTTAGCTTCATAAGAAGAGTCCCAGCTCGCTGTTAACCACCAGTTCATTTGATACAAAACATTTCCTTTATACTGCTTACGAACAAAATCAATTGTATCGCTCCAGTATCCTTCTGCATACTCCATATTCACGAAATTAGAAGCAATCTTTAGTCCATACACATCGTATTTACTTGTAATGGAATTAAAAATATCTTGCAGAATAACCGTCTTCCAATTCCAGAAGAAATCATTAATGTTACTTGGGTTCCATTCTGTCTCTCCAACATTCCCCTGCTGAATATACGGGAACGGTTCCACTATAACTTGAATATTACGCTTTAATAATTCTTGAATTAAAATAATAGCTTGTTGCTTTTGCGCTTGATTAATTACCATGTTAGTAGAAGTCACATTCGGGATATCCACTTGAATCGGTACATTTACTGTATTTAAATTTAAGCGCTCCACATCCGCTAATACTTTCGCTACATTTCCAACTTCCCATACTGTTACGTTTCCTGATTTGATTTTTCCAGATTGAACGGTATTTACATCTGCCTGTACATTTCCTTGAAAACAAAAAGAAAACAACATAATAAACACTCCTAAAAAACTTATTAAACTCTTATTTTTCTTCACAACTTTCCCCCTATAATTTTTGGCTTTCTTGATTATTTTATACAACGTTTCATATATATTCCACAAAAAATCCAATAAATTTTTATTGATAAAAATGCTATTCATCCTTTATTCACATCTTACTCATACTAAACTCCTAAAAATAGTAAGATAAATAAAAAAGGAACGGATTTCCGCTCCTTTTTTATCTTTTTACGATTATCAATCCATTTCCCTTTTAGGCTCTACCAACATGATGTGGGATTCCTTTTCAGTGAAAGGTTTATGCTCAACGCCTCTCGGGACAATAAACATCTCGCCCTTAGAAATTTTCACCTGTCCATCACGGAAATCGATGAACATCTCCCCTTCAAGCACAATAAATAGCTTATCCGTATTAGGATGCTCATGCCATATAAAATCTCCATTAGCTTTAAAAAGCTGAATTTGATCGTCATTCATTTCACCAATCACTTGTGGATACCAATAATCGTTAATTTTAGATAACTCGTCATTTAGTTTAATAGGTTGGTAATGGATAATAATCCCTCCTCACTTTCAAATTCCACTATATTACAGTAATATAAGTAAAAAAGTCGTTATTACGCTTAAAAAGAAAATGCTCCGGCCAGAACTTTTCATTCAGATAGTACAAAGGAGTGATTTCAATGAAAGTACTTTCAATCCAATGTTTCCTTTAACTCTCCATAAGTATAGAACAGTGATTTTCAAATAAGAATGGACCCCTGTTGACATTAGTATGGATTATTGATGAACTTCTCGCGATATTTAGTAGGCGAAATGCCAACTCGCTTCTTGAAAACTCTACTAAAATAAAAAGGGTCTGCGATTCCAACAGCCTGCGCAATTTGTTGTACAGGCACATCACTTGTACATAACATTTTTTGAGCCATCTTTATACGATAGTTCAATAAATATTCTGCTGCCCCCATACCTGCATGCTTTCTAAACACGTAAGAAAGACGATTTCGATTAACATTATTTTGTTCTGTAAGTGTATGAATTGTAATATCTTTATAATAGTATTTACGAACGTAACTAGATATTCGTTCGAATAAAGTATGCGACTCATAATTGCTTTCTCTATTGAAAACACTTAATAAAGCTTCATTCAACGCTTCGCGAAACAGCATTTCGGTCTGAAACATCGAAATGCCTCCACGCTGATTATATACATCCCAAAGACGCATAAGTAATTCGACAAGACGAGGAGATTGTCCTGTTAATAATTCAAAATGCTGATGAGTAAAGCCAGAGTCTTCTCGTTCTGAATTGCTTATCCGATATAAAACAAGAATATATTCCCAGTTTATTTCACCAAGCATTTTATGGGCTAATGTCATTTTTGCACCCCCATGTATAACTTTTCCTGGGGAAAGGATATACGGCGTACCATTAAATTGAAATTGCGTCTTCCCTGTAAGTGGAAATACAAATCCTGGGAAAGAATCTGTAGACTCAGCACAAGGCACACCTGGATTTTTAGCATAACGATATACTCCTTCTACTCGGAAAGGATTATTGGCAAGATACTCTGCTAACTCATTCACGTCCAACTTCACAATGCACGCCTCATTTCAATAATAGTTTTCTTGTAATTCGCGAGATTAATTGGTGTACATTCTGGGTAACGCTAAACTAAAAATAGTACATACGGCTTAACAAGATCTGGTTATTAACCTATAAATATATTGTTTTTCATTTATTGACAAAAGTATCCTCCCTATATTATTGATAATGATTTTCATTGTAGTTTGATAAAAAAACATTTGTCAAGTTGGATGGCGTAGAAAAATGACGAAACAAGGGGTACAGAGGGACCGTTCTGTTGCAAATAATACCTGGTCTTTGTTAACTAATTCCCCTAAAACTGGAATAATCATGTTAATAGTTGTAATGGCTTTATTTGTTACAGCACTTGCAGCATGTGGAAATAATCGTAATCCTGAAGAAGTTGCTACAGCGTATTTCGAAGATGGAAACAGCCTACTATCAAATTAAATGATAGTAGGCTGGCTGTTAAAATTATTTAAGAACTGGGTTATGTTCTAAATGATAAGCTTTCATTATCAAAAAGATTATTACTAGTCCCTCCACAAACAAAAACACCCTATCACTTCGGTTCTAAATTTAGCACCTTCCCCTCTATCCCCTCCGTATTCAATGTAGTCGTATGATACGTTCCACTTACCCAATCATCTATTTGATCATGATACCAATCGCTTCTAAAATGTCCCGACTGTCCTGGTCCTACGATATGATAACCGTTTGACATATCTTTTGTATCAATAACGAATCGCCAAGAAGCTCCGTGATTTACAATACCGTTCTCGCCGTAACTTGCTGCTTGGACGGTAACTTGACTTCCGCCAATTGGAACTGGTTTCTCACGATTAAAAGCTAGTAATGCTAACATACTCGATGATTTCGAAATTGGATGTGTAAAAGCGAGTTGATGATAATCGCCCCACTTCCAGCCCCCAACATCGGGTCCATATTCCTTCTGCAATTTCTTCATTACATTCTCGTACGATGTATGCACAACTTTTGTGAAACCTCCGTACTTAGAAAACCATGCACTATTTTCTCCTGCTACTTGTTTCCGGATTAATTCATCCACAACTTGTGACTTCCCTTCAAATAACTCCATTACATCTTTCGGTATTTCTTTTGAAAATAACGTATTCGAAATCTCTTTCATTAATAAATGGAATATTAATGGTGCCGCTTCATCTTTACTATCGTAAAAATTCCACTTTGTTAATTGGTTTACACCTTCTTTCTCTACCTCATTTAAAGATGCTTTATTTAACTCTTTTAAAAATATAGGAGTAAACTCTTTCCCGTATAAATTCTTTTGATCCATCTGTAACTCTTCTAAATCTTTTACCGTATACTTTTCCTTCTCTTGCAAAAATTCTTGAATACGCATTTGCCTATATGGCTGTGCCCACGTATTGCTAATATGATACGGATAATCATCATCAACAATTTTATTATTCGCAGTTGAAATAAACCCTTCTTTCGGATTTATAACTTTCGGCAGCTGATCAAATGGAATATATCCTTCCCATTCATATTCATCTGTCCATCCTGGAACAGGCAAGCTACCATCACCTTTTTTACGCACTGGTATATTTCCATTCGCTTTATAAGCAATCGTGCCATCGTTTGATGCAAACACAAAGTTTTGCGTTGGTGTATGGAAATCTTGAAGAGCGGTTTCAAACTCATTCCAGTCTTTTGCCTTATTCATATTTAATACAGCTTTTAACTCGGCTGACGGTTCTAAAGCAGTCCACTTTAAAGAGAATACGGTTTTCGTTTTCTCCTTCCCCTTATCCGCAAACTCTGAAATTACTGGCCCATGCCTCGTAATCGTAACGTTATAAGGAATTGTCTTCCCGCCTTTTACTTTAATCGATTCATCAACTACCGTAGCTTTCTCCCATTTATCGTTATACAGAAATTCATTTTCATTATTAGGATTTCTCTTCTCAATATATAAATCTTGCACATCAGGCCCCGTATTCGTAACGCCCCACGCTATTTTGTCATTGTGGCCTAATATAACACCTGGTACTCCAGCGAAAATAACGCCACTCACATTTAAATCTTTCATTTCAAGTCTCGTTTGATACCATATAGAAGGTGTCGCAAGGGATAAATGAGGGTCATCTGCTAAAATCGGCTTACCTGACGCACTCTTCTCACCGCTCACAACCCAGTTATTACTACCGTTAAACTCCGGGGGAATTATCGTTTTTGAAAAACTTTGTGCTACGTCCACATTTGTAGTTTTTAGTTCAGCTAGCAATCTAGGTGCATCTTTCGGATATGTAGGAAATAGCTCATTTGCTTGCTCTTTCGGAAGGTTTTTCAGCGCCCAATATCGAAACGCCTGTCCATGCCAATGTCCTCCTAAGTCAAACGCCATATACTTTCCAATTGTTAAAGAATCCACGATTGACCATTCAGAAGGCTCATAACCTAATATAGTAAACTCAACCGGCAATTTCTTTTCCACTTTTGCCTCACGTATAAAAGCGTTCACCCCATCAGCAAATGACTGCAGGGCATATTTTGCTTCTCCATCATATTGACTAACTGAAGCTTCTGCCGCTCGCCGTAAACCGAGTGTTCGAAACAATTTATCTCGGTCAACAGCTGCTTCCCCAACAACTTCACTTAACATACCAGAAGCTTGTCTTCTACTTAAATCCATTTGAAACAACCGATCTTGCGCTTGTACATATCCTTGTGAAAAATATAAATCATGTGCATTTTCCGATTTAATATGCGGGACACCTTTACTATCCCGCTTCACCGTAACAGCGTGTTGTAAATCCTCTAGCTTTATCGTTCCATCTATCTTTGGCATAGATTTCAGCGTATATATATTCAAAAAAATCGCAGCGGAAATAACTAACAAGAGAACGATACTACTAGCCCAAATAAAAATTCTTCTTCCCCTTTTTCGTTTCTTCTTTATAACGACTTCCATATAACCACCCCTTTCTCACACTATTCGCTTCTTTTTGAGAAAGAACCTTTTAAAAACATTGAAAAACCCCCTTCATTTCCCTACCAATGAAGGGGGTCTTTCTTATCGTTTGCTACGCCAACTTTCATTATGCCCAAGATTTGCACCTGTCGCTAGTTGCACATCATATAACATTTCACTAAAGAAGCGTTTATCTACTTCTTTTGGTACAATGCGTCTTTCATCATCAATTTCATCGTATTCATATGAACCATGATTCACTGTACCTGCTTTATAAAATTGAATGTCAAATACACATACATCTTCTTCATCTTCATAACCAATCGGCGCTCCGCTAAATGAAAGCTCTGCCCCTAATCCAGTACGAGTATCTTCTTTATAAAACGTATAATACACACCGCCATCTTGAACAGATCCACGGATCCATCCAAGCTTCGTCATCTTACCGAATAACGAACGACCATTTACTAAAATACCACCAAATCTCTCAATAGCACTCTCATCATTCTCTTCTACTACAAACACTGGACGCTCAATTTGTAGGAACGGCTGAACAATTCCCGCACTTTCTAATTGCTCTTTCCATAATTCCTTCTCCGCCCCAGACAATTCTAACGGATGAACGAAACCAATAACAGTGCCAAATGAAAGTTCATAACTCTTCCCGTCAATTGTACATAACACGCCACCTTCTGCATAACGGAATGCGTTCAGCAACTTCCCTTCCTTATACTCACCCCAAATGAGTGAAATAGAAAATTGCTTCATAATTGGATTATCCATAAATACAGACTTCCATGCATTATGTGACCAATAACGCTTTAACGAAAGTGCCGCTTCCAATCGTTGTTTTTGCATTGAAAGAGTAGTTCGGAGTTCCTTCTTTAAAGAGGCTAATTCTTTTTTAGCCTCTTCAGCCTTTTCTACATCATCTTTTGCATTCGGCTTTGGAAGTGACTTCATACGTTTTCCTTCCTCTGTCTCTAATTCAATTTTTGACTCTGTAGTTAAAATGGCAGTAAAACTTCGATTCCCGAAATCAATTATCTTTTCACCATGTATAGTAAAGCCAAGGTCCGGCACCAATTGATCTTCCAGCTCTTCCTCTGTTATACCACGTGTTTTCGCAGCAAGACTTAGCGCTTCTTTTGCTGCATTACGTACTTGCTTATGTTTATATTTAAATGCTATTGCATGAATAGACATAAGTGCAAGCTTAGATGAAGACAAACCTAAAGCACGAACGGCATCCGCTGCTATCTTTCCTCTCATTTGAAGCACCCATTCATCAATTTGCTTTATAAGTATGTCGACCATTTTGTCGTCACTATACATTCCGTATAACGAAAGAATTCCACGCTTCTTCACATCTGCGTCTTGAGAAATCCATATTTGATATATCGTTTGCACATATTCTTTTAAGTCCTCTTCATTTAAAGCTCTACCAATTACTTCTGCCGTTTCTTTCTTCTCAATAACAGCATCTGAGATATACTGTTGTAAATAGGCTAACGGAATTGCAGCATCAGCAATTTCATTAGAGTCACGTAAACGGATTTGTGGCTCATCCCCAATCAATTGCAGAAGTGAATTTCTTGTTTGTTCCGTTAAAATACGTGCACATAGTTCTTCGATCTTTTCTTCCTCCGTTTGAAATAAAAACGAGAATTTTCCTGCGAAAGATTCATTTTTACTTTCTTGCAAAGCTTCCTGTACAAGTTTCGTATATTTTTCAAGCTTATACTCTATTAGTATTTTCATCACATTTTCACGAACAATCTTCTTTTTATTATGAAGTTCAACTGCTACATCTGCTGCAGCTTCTACATCTTTTGAAAGCAGTTTAACTACAGACTCACGCATTTTTTTAGATGAATCCCCTAAGCTTTTAATTAAAATCGGACGCATTTTAACCATGTTATCCTTTGCTAACTCTTCTAAAATATATGCTTTTGCCATAGCAGAATACTCATCAAACCGTTCAATTATATATGCTTGTTCTTTTACAATTACACAAACAAGCGCTTCCTTCGCCTTATTTCTCTCTTCACTGTAGCATGCAGCTTCTTCAACTGCATAAGCGATAAGTTTTTCCTTACTTAACCCATACGAAAGCAGATCTTCTAATACTTGTTTCGGCTCTACTCCTCTGACAGAACATTCGTAAAGAAGTTCGTATAAATTAACACTATCATCATCTCCAAACTGTAGTGTAAGTACAGCTTCCCTTTTCGCTACATCATCTATATCCCAAAGAAGCGCAACCTCTAACACCGGCATACCCCAATACATACTTCTATATTTCGGATTTTTAAGTATTTGCTTTATATCCTCAAGTGACAACTTCCCTAGTAAATAATCACAATATGTATCCCGCAATGTAGACAATTTAATTTGCAAAGCAGCAACAAAAAATTCTTCTCGCATTTTCCCTCTATTTAGCTCATATCCTTTTTCGGCTAGCGTTCGTGCGATGATGAGATAATTCATTTTACTTACATATTGCAAAGTTTGTTGAACAAATTCAGGATTTCCCTCCAACATAAAGCATAGCAATTCATATTCATACGTCTTACAAAAATCCTCACTATTCAAATCATGTTGCCTTAGACGATGCGCAAAAAATCTTTCCTTAGAAATCCAAAACTGTGTACAAAAACTTTGAATTTCTTCATATGTTTCTCTATTTACACTACCAGTTTTTTTGTAGTTTTGAGACTGACCAAGAGTGTGACACATATAACGTGTTGCATAGTTTATAAAACCCCAAACATTTTTCTTCGCCAATATCTCAATATATCGCCTCGCAACATTCGAATGTTTATGAACACAAAATAATAGCCGCCAAATATGTTCCGGTAAATTCCCACCTATAAATACTTCACTATCATCTTCACCTTTTAAATACCGTTTAACTGCTTCAACCTTTTCCTTTTCCCCTAGCAGTTTCAATATAAATTCTGTATGTTCTTCTAACCTCTTATTCAATAAAGAACTATATGTACGAAACTTTTCATACTCTACATCAAACATTACGAGAAGTAATGTTAATTGCTGTTTAGTTGGTAAAGTATGTAATTGTTCCTCTATATAGTTCGGTTTCTCTTTTGTTAACTCTCTAAGAAAAACATCTGCTTCATTGACGTAACTTGAAATACTAGATAAATACCTACATGCAATTGCTACAAGTTTGTCCAAAGGTAGTGCACTTTTTTCTAAATAAACCTTCATTTTAGAAAAACTGACATGCGCAAAACGGACTACAAGAACATTTAATAATTGCTCCTCGAGTATATGATAAAATAACCGAAAGAAACCCGGATCTTGTTTATGTACTTTCCTAAAATCGTTTATAAATCGCTCCGCAAAATCGCTTCTTTTTTGATCACGAATCGTCGTTAGTTCAATATCTTTTAAAATCTCTTCTTCTTTTGTCTGTATATATCGTAGTGATAATTGTTCCTGTTCTTCTGTCATATTAATATATTGAAACAACTCAGATATACTAGTAGTCAAACTTTGTACCCCCCGCATCTTTTTATCTATTATAAAAATACCCTTATTTAATGGTAGTATAGCATAAAACCCACAAAAACGAACGTACATTCTACATTAAATTAATATAAATTAAAATACACTACTCAACATACATTTCCTTCTCTCTAAACTTCCCATTACACACTTCTCCCCACTAAAATCCTTTAACTTTTTGCTACACCAATTCCTCAAAATCCCCTTCACATAAGCTAACGTTTTCTTATTATTTTCAAACGCAATTTTAAGTGCCTCTAACACTTTCTCTCCAGAAAATTTTTGTATCCAATTCTTCAATTCTTTCACAATATATGGGGATAAACTACTAATATTTTGTTCATAAAACTTATAAACTTCACTATTTGGAACGTCCTCTTCTATACTTTCTACCTCTTCCGCTTCTTCTTTCTCTTCAATAACTACTTGTGAACTACTATTATCCTCTTCTTTTGGCATACCAAAATGCTGCAATAATAATGGAATCGTGTATTCTTCTTCAAGGCATTTACGTAAAAACATATGTATGAACTCATTACTTTTTACAGTCTTTAACTCACGTAATACGCACTTTTCTACATTCGTATTTGAAATAGGGTTATAGTGTAACCAGTTTATTATGAATACCTCTTTCGTTTCCGTCTCATATAAAATCTTTCCATACTCAACAAACCTGTTTAGCAACTTCTCAACAGTCTCCATACTATAACCTGTTTCAAGCTCTGCCACACGCTTCGGTAATATGTAAATACCACATTGCTTCGTTTTCGTACCAGTTAACAAATATATGTAAAAATAACGCTCCTCTGGCGTTAAATCTAATATGAATTCATCTTGCCAAAAGTTCACCTGCACATTACGGTATACCGCCATATGTTTCCCTCCACTCTTTGCTAGTAAATAGGAAGATTTTAATCCTTCATTATAAAAATAGGAATGCTGGAATGGTTTTGGCATTCGAATTACAATTTTTTTTACTACTACAACGCCGGTTTCATTTTTTCGTGCTTGTTTTGTTCTTGTAGTTGTTTTTGTTTTTGTTTTTTCTTAGTGATTTATTACTTGGTAGGGGCTTATGAGGGGCTTGGAAGGGCATTCTACATTACAATCTATGAAATACAATTTGTTCTTCCTACTAAATAGGAGCTATTCCAAATTATTATTTTGGATAGCTCCTTTCAAATTCTTCTTATTTTTTACTTCTACCAATGTCAGCTTCTACATACAATTTATTCTGCTATTTGCAGGCAGTAAAACTCTCATTTCAAAATTCGGTGAATAAACTGCTCGATTGCAACGCGAGTGGCCCCACTGATTCAAGTTTTATTTTATTTTTGCATTGAATCTAACATCTTCACAATAAAGGCAGCTGCCTGACCACGAGTTGCTGTACCTCGGGGATCAAACTCATTATTTCCAACACCATTAACTACCTTTAAGCTGTATAATCGTTGAACCGATTCTTTGTATGTTATTAAATGCTTATCTGTAAATGGTAATGCTACTAACTCACCTGTAATTCCTTTGTATCGTAATGCTTTGTCAATCATAATAGATACTTCTTCACGAGTAATTGGTGAGTTAGGATCAAAAATCCCTTCACCACGACCATTAATAATTCCTGCACTTGCACAACGTTTAATACCGTCATGAAGTGATGGGTGTGCCTCATTAATATCTACAAATGACTTATTTCCCTCTGGTAGTTTAAGAGCATTCGAGATTAATTTCGCAAACTCCGCTCTCGTTACATTTCGATATGGCGCAAATACACCATTGCCTTCGCCTTGCATAATACCTAGACTGTTTAATTTACGAATATGCCCTTCAAACCAGCCACCTGTAATATCATCTTTTGGT
This sequence comes from Bacillus sp. L_1B0_5, assembly GCF_000836715.1. Classification (NCBI taxonomy): domain Bacteria; kingdom Bacillati; phylum Bacillota; class Bacilli; order Caryophanales; family Bacillaceae; genus Bacillus; species Bacillus sp. L_1B0_5. The sequence goes on from NZ_JXIS01000047.1 coordinate 26,671, forward strand.
TTTTGTACTTCTTCCTTAGGCTTTTGTACTTCTTCCTTTGGTACATTGTAGTTAATTTTAATCCAACTTGGGTCATAGAAAATCCATTCTCCATTACCTACTTTATACCAACCATTTTTAACCGCTAATACTTTGTAACGATCTCCGTTTGAAGCTTTACGTACAACACGATGTTCAATACCCGCATCACTACGCACATTGATGCCGCTACCATTTACCACTAGTTCCATGCTAGGTTCAGCTGGATTATTTTCATTTGGATCAAATGATTCATTTTTATCTTGTAAAGGCGTATCAATCTGCGCATTTATATTTGCATACCATTGAATTCCTTGTACGAAACCAGCCCAATTACCACGTGAAATTAAAATATCAGGACATTTTTTCCCGCTCCATTGTTGATGCTTGTAAATATGATCTGCACCAATTCCTTCTTTGTTCATTAAATAACCTGCAAGTCGTTTTGCATTTTCTAACGCTTTATTGTAATCACCGTCTTGGTTAACCGCGATCTCAATACCGATAGACTCCCTGTTTCCAGATCCATCTCCATCTCCTGCATGCCAACCATTTTCGTTTGTTGGTAAGTGTTGATAAATTTGTTTATCGTCTACAGTAAAATGCCATGAAGCTGTTCGGAAAGTGCCTTCCGTTGCTTGCTTATATAAATATTTCGCATGATTTTCAGCATTAGCACCAGCGGCCGTATTTGCCGTCTCATGGATTGTAATGTAACGTGCTTTCATCGGATTTGCAGGACGAATATCAGAGTTTCCTGCTGGAACAATCCACTCTACAAATGGAACTCCTGCAAGTGTTCCATATTTCTTCGTACTCGGTGCACTATATTGAATACCTCTTGGCTTTGCAACAGGTTTCATTTGACGATCAGATCCATCATTTCGACCATCTACAGATTCAAATGCCTTTTCAATATTTGAAATAGCTTCCTTTTCTGCTACTTGCCCCTTCTTTGCATCTTTCATTTTGTTTAATTCTTCTGTTTCATCATGTTTATGCTTATATTCTTCTAAAAGCATTTTTTCATTTTCAGATACTTCTGCTTCGTTAACTTGTACATGATTAGGAACTTCCAACTTGAAATTAGAATAATTTAATCCGCTCGTTCCATGTTCTCCTTGGGCAATATTTAGTTGATCAGTTTGAGATTTGTTTATCTCTTCTGCTGATGCTGATAAAGGTACACTCCCTAAAATCACTAGGCTTGTTGATAGTGCGATTACTTGTTGTTTGATTATCTTATTCATTATTATAAATAGATATACACACATTCCCGCCGTGTATATATCTCAACCTCCCTTTGTTGTCACATTAATTTTAAAAATATGAATCTACTATGTACTTTTATATATTTTCTTTTTATTTATATATTTAAATTTCATTATTTTATGTCCATTAAGAAAATATTTATATGTCATCCCTACAGATGAATTTCATCTAACATACTTTTTATAAAATTCATCAACAAACATTATTTTACAACTAATTACAAATACCGTCAAAATAATCAATTTAAACTTAGACAAATAACTGGCATACAATTTCATAATAAGAGATCCTATACTATCGACATACATCTATTCCAAATTCCCTTTAACGTTTTCAACAAGCTCATTTATCGTATTCCGATCAAACTTATCACTAATTTCATATGACTCACGATCTCCTACGAATTGCACGCCCACGATATCATTGCGATCCTTACCGTATTGCACTTCAATAATAGATCCACGCTCTATTTGTTTCCAAATGAGACCTGCTTTATCTTTATTATCTAAAATAATGCAGTCTTCAATATTTTCGTCAATTCCAATTAACTTATTATCATCCATATATCCAATCTCGTATTGTTGCCGTTCTTTCGCTTTGCCACTTACTAATATACCTTTGCTACCATATGAATAATCCATATAGTCCTTTTTCTCCGTTTGTACCGCTTTCGGCTTTTGTGCTTCAGTTTTTTCAGCAGCCCCACAACCTGTAATAAGACTGATTGGCATAACCACTATTAATACTAATCTAGTAAATTTCTTTATCATTTGTAACCAACCTCATATATTTAATGCAAAACTCCATTTATTACTTCATTAAAGAATAACATGATACTAAGTAAACAGAACGAAAGATAACATATTATTTACATACTCGCACTTTAATGAAGGACCAGGTCATTTAAACCTAGTCCTCTATAACTTTAACTTTGCTTCACATACTTAATTGTATGAAATGACGTCTCATTAAATAAACGCAAGTTTTCCCCATCATAATCTTGAACTTTATATGCTATTTTCTTTTTTTGAATTGTATCTTCTACACCGTCTACTAAACGTTTATTGAGATGTAAATAGATTGTAAAAGCTTCCTTATCATATTCCCAAGTTCCTTCAATATAATTCTTTTTATTTGGATACTCACCTTTACCATACGTTTCAAATGTCTTATCACCTTTTAAAATGAGTGACATATTGAAACCGTCTGTTCCTTGGAATCCCCAATTACCGATTAATTCCGTACCATCTTTCACATTCTTCATAACGTTATCTGTATTAATTCCAGCTTTCTTATCTAACTCTTTCAAATCTTTCATAGATACTGTACCGTCACCGATTTTAATATTCCCTTCAAGATCTTTGAATGCCTTAAGCCAGTAAATATCTCCTTCTTTCACTAACTTTTCAGATTTCTCTATTAACTCTTTATCAGTCTTATCACCTTTTTCTCTTTTTTCTTTTCTGGTGAAGACTTCATTTATTAAAGAAAAAGACTCTCTAAAATAACTAATTGCTTTTTCAAAATCTTTTTGTTGGTTTACATACTCTGTCGGGGGATCTATCGACTCAAATTTATCTAACACTTTATTTAATTCTTTCACACTATCTACTATATCTGATTTCTTTTTCTTACCGTCAAAAACCTCTCTTGTAATATTGTTATGCTCCGCAAACAACTTATCAAACTCTACCCCTAATTTATACACTTTATTAGGATAGTCTTCCTTTGAAACTTTTTCTTTCTTACTATTAGACTTCGATTCTTTTACTGTAGACTCTTCCGTTTTCTCCTGTTTAGAAGTGTTCGTTTTCTCAGAAACTCCACACCCAAATAACAACATGACCGGAACTGCTACCCCTAGTAGTTTCTTTGCATTCATGACTGATTTCTCCTTCTACTTGAATAGATTACTCTTACTATACCCATCCTCTTTTTTTATCTTGTAATTAAAGTTACAACTGCAATAACTCCTAAAATTGGTCCCCAATATTCCATTTTTATAAAAAATAGCGAGTGTTTTTTGTTAAACATAACTTTTTCACCAGTTTCGGCATCTATATAAACTTTCCCATTTGGCTTATTAATATATCTCCCTAAATACCAAGACATAACCCCTGATATAATAAACATTACCGCCATTGGCCAACTATGATCTTGAAAATATGTAGCGTCCCCCGTTATAGATCCAAAGATAGCCTTACCCAAAAGAGTATTAATAATTACAATAATTGCGACTAAAAAACCCCAACCAGACCAAATAATCATTTATTTCTCCTCCTAAAGCATACAACTTTGTGCTTTATGTTAATTTGAACTGCAAACGAAAATGTTTAAAAAACCGAATATTCAGACGTTAATAATTACATTTAGCTTACATTCGATTCTAACTTTAATGTTCTAAACGCAAATGAACCAGATATAATTTGTAAAATTGTCGGAATAAGTAAAAAGAATAATGACATAAATAACATAACTATAGGAATCACAATCATACAAACTCCATAAACTTTATTATTAACCTTGTTTACTAAACACGATAAAATGAACAACCCTATTTGAACCGTTAAAATAATAGAGTAATAAGCTAAAAGTTCGTAATCAACACCTTCCATAATATTAAACGCTACAACTATTAATATTATAGAAATAATAATTCCCAAAATGCCACCAATTAAACCTAATACGAATTCAGGCGTTCTTTTCAATTCAATCCCCCTTTTATGAACCACTAACTGCTTGTATATTTTTCCCATTCACCATCATACCAAATATTCATTGAAAAAAATATACAAATGCATTTTTATTCTACTGTACTTTGCTTCTAACTATAGATAACTTGTAGCAGTCAAAAAATCAAAAGCTTCAAAATTACTAACCGAATTGTCATACTGAAAATTATAAATTAATATGATAGAATTGTAGGATTTCTTTAATTTAACTTCTTCCTTAATTCGAGAAAGTATTTTATCATCATATGAACATCCCGTTAATAACATAGAAATGTCATCACTTGCTTCTTCTAACACTTCCTTTTCAATAAAATCCTCATCTACATCAATCATATCTATATTAAAATCAACAAAAAAACTCGCTGGTATAGCGTCTCCTTCTTCATCATACGTAACATCTATATATGTATCCAACTGATCTTGCGTTTTCATATTACCTAACCATATTGAAACTATTCCATGTACTTCCATTGTAGTTCTCCTTTATTTTTTCTCTTGCAGAACCAATTCTATAAATTACCGACTACTTTAAAACTCATAATTTTTATAAATAACAGTTCTTCTTTCCATTTAGTTAAATGGGGTTATTCGGAAATTCATTATTATACTTATTAATTAGCGCTTTATCATTTTCATTAATTGGTACTTCACCTAAGTATTTATGTTTCCAAATAATCATTTGATCACTAAAACTATATTCTGTTTCGAGCCAATTGGTATAATCGAAATGCATGTTAAATTCCCCACTATGTTCCAGAGACATTGTAAAAGAGTACCAAAGCTCTTGCTGATTATCTTTAAAAACATCTCTTAATTCCTTACTCAATTTATATAAAGAATCTTCTTTCCTTTCAAACTCCTCTTCATTAACTTCGTATTTAAAAGGAATTTCTACACTATACTTATAATTTTGTTTATTTCTGAAGTTGTTATAAAAAAAGTAAGTTCCCCCTCCAGCTTCTGATATTTGTGCATAAAAATAAAATTTCTCCCATTCTTCTGGAATCATGGCATGAACCATTTCCGCTATCTCTCTATATAATCGATTCAATTTTATTTCCAATTGAATACCCCCTATTTGATTTTCATCATTCACTTTTTCTATATTATACCACCCTTTTAATTAGCTCTTTATTTCATCTAAAATTCAAACCAAGTCTCGATACTTTTAGAAAGTAGACATACCTCTTGAATACAATTAGTATTAACATATGAAATACGAAAGGCTTAAAAAGGCTTTCACATGAAGAAAGGAAGTTGCACAACTATGGATTTTAAAACAGTTATGCAAGAACTTGAGGCTCTAGGTAAGGAACGAACGAAAAAAATATACATATCTAACGGTGCGCATGAGCCAGTATTCGGAGTAGCTACAGGTGCTATGAAACCAATCGCTAAAAAAATAAAATTAAATCAAGAGTTAGCTGAAGAGCTTTATGACACAGGTAACTACGATGCTATGTACTTTGCAGGCATTATTGCCGATCCAAAAGCTATGAGTGAGTCTGATTTTGATCGCTGGATAGACGGGGCATATTTTTATATGCTATCTGATTATGTAGTGGCAGTAACTTTATCGGAGTCAAATATCGCACAAGATGTTGCTGATACATGGATTGCAAGTGGGGACGAGCTTAAAATGTCTGCCGGCTGGAGTTGCTACTGTTGGCTATTAGGAAATCGCAAAGACAATGAATTTTCCGAAAGTAAAATTTCCAATATGCTTGAAATGGTGAAAGATACAATTCATCATTCTCCAGAACGAACAAAATCCGCTATGAATAATTTCCTAAACACAGTAGCAATCTCATATGTACCACTACATGAAAAAGCAGTCGAGATTGCAAAAGAAGTTGGTATAGTTGAAGTCAAACGGGAGAATAAAAAAAGCAGTTTGTTAAATGCTTCTGAAAGTATTCAGAAAGAACTTGATAGAGGAAGACTTGGTTTCAAGCGTAAGTATGTAAGATGTTAAAAGTATGAAGGTGTCAATCTAGGAGAGATTGACACCTTTTTAGTGGACATTACTAGACTAACGGAGCTGCAAGTTAAAGGGAACCAATCATTCATCTCCCACTATACATCTCAAACTTCTTCTTTCAATTTATATACCCTATCTCTTTTCTCATCATCTTTGATAAAAATAAGTTTTCCTTCTGTAACAAAACCTTCTAATAGTAAACATACTTGTCCATATGCTTTAGGCTTATTCGTAGTGAATCTTTCATCGGGTATTTTACCAGATCGTATTAATTGTTCACATAGCTCAAGCGCACTTATTTCTTCAGAATCAATTAATTCTAAAATATCTTTTTGTAATGGTGATAAAGGGGCTGGTACCTTACATACCTCAGCTACCTCCACCTTTTCTTTTTCTTCTTCAAATAAATCTTCAAATGAAATTTGATTCATTACATCTTTTCCTTTCTAACAATTGATTTATATAACATGAATTGAATTCTATAGGTACAAGAACTTTAAATATTAGCTATTGTTATGTATTGCTTACCTCATTACATGAATTTCAAACTCATGTACATCATTTCATATAGTATATTTTGATTATACCAAATATACGTTCTGTCTTCTATTGTAGAATTTTTATAACAGAAATGAAAGTAATAGTGAACATTTTTCTTCTCTTTAGTTGTATAGAAAACTATGTAAAAAGTTTACATAATAAAATTATAGTGACCTGTTAAATTTCTACGCTAATACGCAAAAAAACACTCGTTGCCTTTAATCGACAATCGAGTGCTTTAAGTTCATCTATTTTTAAGTAGCATAAATTTATAAATTTTGTAGTAACAGTATGACACCATTTATATGTCGTGACAACGACTATGTTAACACTTACGAGTTTGTATGAGTTCGTTAGTTTAATATACATTCCATGTGTTTATATTCGTGAACCAGTAAAATGTCATCTCGCCTAAGCTCGTACTTTGTTTTCTATTCTATATCATTGCACATAACACTCTATGATGGTACAACCATCATGGAGTATCTATTTTCAAACACCCTATTATTTTTTCTATCCACTTCACATAAACTTTATTTTTCATTCATCATTATATTTTTTAATCGTGTAATTTACTTAAAAAATCAATAAATGTATCTGCAATGTAAAATACATTTTCTCTTGCAAGTTCTTCTACTTGTGCTTCTGTTAAACCTTCTTGACGCATTAACATTTCTTTTTCGCCAGCATTCTCATGTTCCCAAAATACCACAACAGGGTTATTTTTGTCATTTTTATAGTCAAAACATATTAAATTTCCTGCTGGGTCAAAAGCAAAAGGAACTAACTCTTTAGGTATAGTAGGGACATAAGTACGATATACTTTAACAATATATTCGCTACTATCCGTATCATAAGAGAGCAATGTCCCAAACACTCTTGTTACTCCATCCACCTCAAACTTATATGGTAATACCGCTGAACCATTATTAGTAGTAGCACACTCTACATAATCACTTGGAAATATAAAATCCATCTGCTTACCCACTTCATATATATATTCTGCTGAAACCGGCTCATCTGGTACTGGCCATGTTAAATCTTTTCTCATCTAATTCCGCCTCCCCATAATTTATTACCACCTAAATGATTTACACTGTGCTTTGCCGAAACAACTAATTGCATTTTTCCAGGCACCTGATGATGATGCCATGTTAAATCTACAATTCGTGGCAATTCCAACTCTATCATCTTTAATTGCTTAGGTGTAAAAATATCTCTCGGTATCTCTCCTTTGTTTATGGCTGCCTTCAATTGCCTTGTACACTCTTCAAATTGTGCATCATCCTTAGCTATAAATAAACTTTCATCTAACTTATGAGTAAACTTAACATCATCACCTTTAAAAATCGGAAAACCTAAAACATCGTAATCTATACCTTTCATATGTGTGCCACCTGCTAGCCCTTTATTAATTATATTATGTTTTGATGAAGCGTTTAAATGAGCATCAACATACCCTACTACCGCTTTAAATTCCTCAACACTATCATAGCCAAACTCTTTAATAGTAGTATCATCTACTTTTGTTAAAAAGTCTTCAACACTATCATAACCTTTAGGCACAATTGACCTATTAACCAAATTCCCGTCTATATCGTAGTCGTTTTTAATTACTTCGTCAATTTCTGATCTATGAACAGTGTTACCCGTACCCTTACTAGCAAGAGAAGCCTCTACACCCTTAATCTTATCATCTATAATCTTATTACTTTCTGTATGATGCTTATTCACCCAGCTTTGGAAATCTGTACCACCTTGTTTAGATAATAGTAAGCCATTTCCTTCAACTTCAAAACTTGCCGATTTGGCTGTCCTATCATCTATGCTTTTGGCTATTTTTTCGCCAAGTTGATACATCTTTTCATTTCCGGATTTCTCCATTTTAAGGCTTGCTAGTTTCAAACGGTCAAGCATAATAGCTTTATTATCACGCAATGATTGTACCACATTTTTACCCAAATTTGGATTAAAACCAGGCATTCCTTCTTTGAATTTTAATAATTTGGCTAAATCAGCTAATTCACTCGTGCCTTTGAATGCTTTTACTCCTTTTCCTACCGCTCCCACAACTGGGATTGCATCTAATCCACCAAAAATGATGTTTCCTACCCGCTCTTCTTGGCTCAATTTCCGGTGTGTTCCCCAGTCTTCTCCGTCGATACCGCTTTTTATTTGTACACCTCCGTATACTACTGCGGCAGCGGCCCCGAGTGGTGGACAAAGGATTGTTGTGATGATGATTCCTACGCCTATTCCTATGTCTCGCACCATTTCTAGTTTTTTCTGTTCATCTTCTATCGATTTGTATTCAAATCCTCGTGTGGATGGGACTACTTTCTTGTATTCTTCATAATTTAATTTTGCATCTGGATTTTGCTTTTTTAGTTCTTTGTATTCCCCTCTCAGTACGTTATCAAATGCAGGTGAATCTCTAAAAATATCTTCTACTGTTATTTTATCTTTCTTCTTCTGTATTGTTTGTGGTACACTTCCGTAGCCTGCATGCGCACCTGGTAATACTGTCGTTGTTGTAGAGCCAATTCGGTTATTTGTTTCAAAACTGAGAATAGATGTATCTCTCATTTTTTGAGCAAATTTATCCATTTCTACTAAAAAAGGTTTATCTATATGTTCAGAGACTAATTGCCCTGCTTCTCCGCAATATTTTTGTAATGTCGTATAACTATCAAGTAATTCCCCGATTTTTTGCGATTGATCTTTAGGATTAAAATGGATACTACCATCCGAGTCTAAATCTCGTATTCTTCCATCAATTCTTTTTAATGATTCATTTGCTTCCCGTAATTTCATGAGTGCATCTTTTGTAATTCGATTCATACCATCCCCCATGTTTTGCCATGGTTCAGGTCTATATTTCACATCCATCTCGTTTTCATCCCCCCAGCCGTATGGTGATTTCTACAACTTACTTAATATCTCACGTAATTGTTCGTCCTTTTCAAGCATTTCTACACATACATTTCCTACAACTGTCGCTGACCTAGAATAGTGTTCAGCCAATTCTAGTGTTTTGTGTAATATATCAGGATATTTTTCAATTACTCTCATCGCTTCACCTTTTTGATAAAAATCACAGCTTAATAAACTCTCAATATTCGTTCCAATGACGTCTACATGGATTTTATATATATTTTCTAACTTCATTACTATATCAAGTAGTTCTTGAAAATTAACTAATACTTCTTCTCCACCACCAGAACCACTATCTCCCATTGATACTTGCATTATTAAATACCTCCTAACGAGAATTGTCTCGGGTCAATTAACTTTTTATATGGCATTTTTAACACGTCATACAATTTCTTATTAACCGCATAGAGGCTCACCCAGTCATATCGATTACGATCTACATCTATTTGAACGAAATCTTCTCCTTCAGTGAAATATAAGAAACATTCCCATTTTCCTCCTCTATTACTTCGAGGCCTCGTATACGTTTCTATCGCTATAACGTCTTTATTTGATAAATCTTTTTCCTCAAATGTTTGTTGTTGTTCTTCTGTCATTCTCTTTGAGAAAAATGTATCTTCTATTTCCCTCGGTTCTCTCAATAAGAAGGGTATGCGTGTTAATAATGAAAAATATACGTCCGGTTTTGGTATGTAGTCGATCTCATATTTTTTATTTGGTTCTATTTCTGTTAATACAGCCACTCGATCTTTATCCTCTTTTAAAAAGCCAATTAATACATTATTCATTCTCGTGTATTCATGACAATTTTCATATTCCTTTAATAGTTCAATTATTTGAAAAGCTGCAGGGGTAATTCTATTTTCACTTGTAAGTAGGCCTTTTTCTTTTAAACTCGTAGTTGCTTTCGTGACACATTCTGCATCAAGCAAAATAATTGCGTCACGGTTTGGCAATCCAAATATGTCGGTAACCCCAGCTGCACCTGCGAGAACATATAATTCAGCAGGTGCAAAACTCATTTCTTTCCCCATTCTTTTATCCCTCGTTTCTCCATCACAGTTATTTTATCGCTCTTACTTCCGATTTATCTCCGTACGTTTGAATGCTTTTATCTAACTCTTTCAAAGCTTTCGTATGTCCTTCAAATGCCTCTACCATTTCTGAATTATATTGAATGATCAAATCAAGATAACTTAAAAATGCATCTCTCGTTTTTCCATTCCATTTCGCACCTGTGACATATGCTTTTAAGTCTTTCGCTTGGTTTAAAGAATCCTTCATACCATTTTCAATGTTTTGTGCGTAAGAAATGGCACTTGCAGTGTTACTTCCTATAATTTCAACCTCTTTACCACTCATGTTGGTTCCCTCCATTCTTTGTATGCTTAATGGATAAAGTTTTCAAATTCCTTTTTCTTTTCTTCAAAAGCCTTGGTCGCTGCAGCGTATGCTGACGCTTTCTCCGATTCTGCTTTCGCTTTATATTCCAAATACTTTGCATAAGCTGTACTTTTTGCAGATCCAATATCGCTTAATGCACTTTTAAAATAGGATAATACTGTATTTAAGTCTTCATCCTTTTCATGACGTTTTTGTTCAAATTCAACTGCCGGAATTTTATTAGCTTCTAAGCCATTACTTTTACTCTCATACTCTCTCTTCGCTGATTCAGCCTCTTGAATGAATTGCTTTAACTCTCTTTCTTTATCTTTTAAATAATCATGTAAATCATCATACCGATCTCGTTTCCTCGCGCTTTCTGTAAAACCCGACGCATTTAAAAAAGCATTGTACAATTCATCTAACATCTTTCTCCCCCTTTAGCACAATAACTATGTAGTTAAATTCGTATATTTAAACATGAATATTCATTACATTAAGAATTAACAAATAATTATTTTTACATATCGCTATTTTATCAAAGGGATTTTAACATTTCCATATTTTATGAATGGCTTTCGCATTTTTCTTCAATAAAGTGAAACTTTAATCAATATGACTATGTATTATTACCTTTTATCCAATTCATTCATATTAAATCCTTGCTTGAGAGTAAGACCAGTTCTTTCTTATTTCATCAACAACTATTTCTGGATAATCCCAATGAAGCGTACGAGTAGGCTCCCTGATTCGTTATACTATTCCTTAGGCTGTTTTATTTCTATATTCATTCCAATATTTTGGCTCAGTCGCTCTTAAAAGAACAATAGAAAAAGGATCTGATATGAATATCAGATCCTTAACTTTAATTTCTTAATACATACATCTTTTTACACGATAACTGGTTCATACGTGCTCAAATTATCATACTCAGTTTTTACAATACTAGGCGGAAGGTTAACACATCCTCAGATTCACCTTTTCTTGTAGCAGTGCCTAATGTTTAATAAAATTAAAGCATATTTTTACTTACCAGACTTAATTTTTTCGTTATATTCTTCTAAAGTTAACCCTTTTTCTTTTAGATAAACAGCAACTTCTTTTCCTACATAACGATAGTGCCATGGCTCATACTTAATGCCAGTAATATTCTCTTTATCTTTCGGATAGCGGAGAGTAAATCCATACTCTGCAGCATTCTTATCTAACCATTTGAATGCATCGGTAGTTTCAAATTTTGCATTTAAATCTTCTACAGTATTCTGCCATTCAACTGAAATAATGTCTAACGCTAATCCAGTATGATGTTCACTTGCACCAGGATACTGAAGATATTCCAATGCCTTAGCACTAGCCTCTTTATCTGACAAACCTTGAGATTTATAGCTTTTAACTGAAGCATCATAATAGGTTTGTTGTAATTTTATAGCTCGATAACCTGATCTTAAATAAAGATTGATTCCCTCTTTTTTTGCAGCTGCTACCATATCCTGATAGGAAGTTGCAATTCTACTATCTATTTTCATATTCGGCTTAGCATTTTGGGTAATACTTGTTAATTCAATTCCTAGTTCCTTTGATAACATATGCTCTCTATTTACAAGAATAATTCTCCAATCATTAGGATCAGAGATAGGTAAAACATCTTTTTTATTCGCATGTATCTCTTTTTTATTTTTATCGTTATTATTAGTAGTTTCCTGAGATGTTTGCTTTCCACTACAAGCAGCAAGACTCCATCCCATTGCCAATACCAATGCTAAAATTATAAATTTTTTAATTGTATCTCATTCCCTTTTTGTTTATTAGTCTTTATACCAATTTCCCAACACGTCTCTAGGAATCTCCTTGAAATCCTTCAAAGAAACGGGGCCGACAAATTTTTTAATTCCATGTTTTTTAGAATCTTCATCCGAATAATCTTTTAAAAATTGAATTTTAAATTGTTTCTTACCATCAGCGTAGTCGGTTACTGTCGGTACGATTGCCGCTTGTCGTATACCAAAAGTTTTATCTTCATACTTAACAAATTGTACATAAGATAATCCTCCAACCAATGTTTCTAATTTTTCTTGCGCAGAAATAAGATTTCCAAGAGAATAATAGATTAGCGTTTCATGTCCATCTTTATTTTTTTTCCACTCAATTGGTTGAATTACATGTGGGTGATTTCCAATTACTACATCTACACCTAAATCTGTTAAATATTGAGCAACTTCTTTTTGTTGCTTTGAAGGTGTAGATGTATATTCTACTCCCCAATGCACCATAACAATCACCATATCAGAGCTACTCTTTGCCTTTTCCACATCATTTTGTATCGCTTTTTTATCAATTAAATTTAAAGCCCAAGACTTATCAGCCGGAATTTTAATTCCATTCGTACCATATGTATAATTTAGTAACGCAAAGCGAATACCATTTTTTGTAATCGTTTTTATTTCATTACGCTCGTTTTGACTCTCATTCATGCCTACTGGGATAACATCCGGATATTTCTTCCAGTATTCTCTTGTATTCGCAACACCTTTAATACCCATATCCATAGCATGATTTGTCGCTTGCGTCACTATATTGAATCCAGTGTCCACTAAAGATTGTCCTACTTCTTCAGGTGTATTGAAAGTCGGATATCCCTGTACTTTTAGATTATTTCCTGCAATTGGAGTCTCCTGGTTCACGATAGCAAGATCACTTGATTTAACAGCTTTTTTGATATTTTCATAAATATAGTTATAATCATATGAACCGTCTTTTTGTTTGCCATCTTTAATTACTGCATCATGATATAAATTATCACCCGTTGCTATTAAATTCACAACCGATTTTACTTTTTTATCTTCCGTAAAATTAGTAGACTGTTGGATAGGACTCTTCTCTACCCAATTTGGTGCTTTTAATGATGTATCTATATTAGATTCAGCCGGTGGTAATGAAGCTTTAGATGTCTTAACATCTGTATTACCACAAGCAGTTAAAAGCACTAAAAAAATAAGACATAATAAAAAAAACTTTTTACTTCTCTGTAAAGTATCTAACATGTGATCCTCTTTTCTGTTTTATTACTTATAACCAGTTCTAACAAATCATTCTTTAAAACAACGTATTTTGGTTTTACCCTTAATTATGGAAGGACACTCTGTTACATTTACTTCGGAATATACAGATAATCATTTTCCATTCTCTAGCAATCTATCAATTCCATCAGAATTGATAGATTGCTAGAAAAATATGATCCATCAGGATGTCGACTAGTTTCATATACCTGTTCCAATTGCAGTAACTCGTTTAATCTAAACAAGATAGAAGAATAGTTCATATAGCCTCTTCTCTTGCTTTACGTTTGTAGTGGCTCCAAAAAGAGGGGATCGTTGCTGTACCCCCTTTAAATATTATGGAATCTTTGTAACTAACTTCTTTACGTTAAGCGACAAACATTATACCGATAACAATAAGTAAGACCCAAGAACTTATTTTACCAATATACGAAAAAAGTAGCAATCTTTTGACCCATATAAAGAAGCCAATTAGGAGAAATGAAAGGGAGATTCATTTTAATTAATTCCTTCCTTCATTGATTAATAAAAAAACAAGCCACCCAGCTATTGGATGGCTCTATACGATAAAGAGAATTTGTTATTGGATTACTTCAATTTCCCTTCAAAAACAATCTTCCTACCGCACGGCTCAACTACTGTTTTACCGTCTTTCTTTACTTCATGAAAGATCGGCTCTTCCATACGACGAGACGGAGCGTAGCCTTCTTGTTCCATACGTGCTAAGCAGTCTGTAATTGTTTCATTTTCAAGTACTTCAAATTTCTTTTTATTAGGTTGTTTTGTCATGCCCTAACCTGCTTTCTATTTTTCTTGATGCGAATTGATTCTTCATGTAGACCATATATAACATTGCTAGAATTCCCATTATAATCATAACCGCAATAAAAAAGCTTGTATACTGTATTTTTTCTATAAATACGCCGCCTAATACAGGCCCCATAATACTTCCTAAACTAAAAGCGATTCCGGATAATATATTACCTGCCGGTAGTAAGTGTCTCGGTAATAAATCAGTCATAAATCCAAGCCCTAAAGAGAAACACGATCCAATAACCATACCCGCTAAAAGCATGCAGGCAAAGACGATCCAGTAATATTGATCAAATACGGCAGCAAGTAGAAAAATGCCCGTACTTATGCTAAACGTCCACGTTAATATACGATCCCTTCCGTATTTATCACTCAATATACCGAGCGGAATTTGTGTAATAATACCCCCAACTGCAAATGCTGGTAATAAGAAGGATACATCTGAAACAGACCACCCTTTACGAAGCGCGTATACTGGTAAGTTACTATTTAACATCGCCTCAAGTACGCCATATGCAAGTGGTCCTAGTAACGCAATCCATCCTAATCCAACAACTTGTCTATAACGAGAAAATGATGATTCACTCTTCACTTCACTTTCATCTTGCGCTGGGAATGCATTTTTTGTTGGAAGTAGTAAAAGCCAACCTATTAAACAAAGTATAGTAGATATAATAAATGGTGTTGCAAGACCGTACTGCACAGTGCTTGCTAAATACGGACCAACAGCAAAACCAATTCCGAAGAATACACCGTATATCGATACTTGTCTCCCTATTTTACTTGGGTCTGATGTTGTCGTGATCCACGTTTGCGTTCCGACATGCAGCATATGATCTCCGACTCCAACTAGAAATCTAAGGATAAACCATACCCAAAACGAAAATGTTTGTGTAAAAAAGAATAATGAAATAATAACGAGAAACCCACCTATAACGATAATTGGCTTCATTCCAAACCTTTGCATCGGTTTTTCAAGAAACGGCGAAATAACTAATATCCCAATGTATAATGCCGTTGCATGAATACCGTTAATACTTGAACTAACCCCTTCTTGTTCAAAAATCATTGCAATGGCAGGTAAGAGCATTCCTTGTGATAAACCAGAAATTGCTACAATCCCAACCATAATCCAAAATGTAAAACGCATTGACATCCTTTGTCCCTCTCCTTCTCACGCTTCCACTTTTCATTATAAACTGTTTCTTCAAATGCGTGTACGAATATTCGCAATAAAAAAGAAGCTAAAAGAATGAACCTTTTAGCTTCCTATCCTTCCCAAACTTGTGCTTTCACATTGTTATGAAAGTGCTTGAAATATGGATTTTCATAAAATGATGGTCCATATAAGTAATGTTGCATGTGAGCTGCTAGTGGCTGCTGCATTTGCAAAGGAACTACAGCTGGTAAAACTTGCATATACATCGGGTCTATCATTATTTTTTTGTATATTTGATGATCATATGGCGAATAAGCGATTAAGGATGGTTTATGCATTGATAATCTCCCCTTTTACATACAAATGTTATAGTATATGCAACACTTTTCATTTTGGGGATTCTTTCTATTCTAACCAATCTTCTACATGTTTTATAAATACATCTAAACAATCAATAAACGGTGAGTGTCCGCAATCTTCTAATACCTTCAACTCTGCATTTGGCAAATGTTTCGCTAATTCCTCACCGACTACTTGCGGTACGACATAATCCCTATCACCTTGTATGACGAGTGTCGGCGCCTTAATACGATGAATTTGCTTACTTCCCTCTACAACCCCATTATGTTCATCCGAAATATTAAATGTGATGAGCGCATAATTCACATCTACGAAATTACGCTGCGTTAACATATCATCCAAATACTTTTCATAACGGTCCGGTTCAGGTTGATTATGTGTATATATTAATAGATTCCATACTGTACGGTAATATAGTTTGTTCATATTTTTTATCGCGTCTAATACTGGAGCGATTTGTACTGGATCTTGCGCAATTTCTTCTTTCGTCTTTACTAAACTTGATACGATTGGCTGCCCATTCGTATCTTTTTTAAAGATTGGGTATCCTTTCATTCCTACTGATTCTACTAAAATTAACTTTTCTACAAAAGTTGGGTGATTCGCTGTAAATTGCATCGCAACACCACCGCCCATTGACCAGCCCATTAATGAGAATTTCTCTAGCTTTAACTCGTCGATAAATAATTTTACATCTTCTGCAAAGTCTTGTAATGAATCTATCGACTGATTATATGTTGATTGTCCAAATCCTCTTAAATCAAGAGCGTAAATATGGTATTGATTTTGCAACTTTTCAATGACTAAATCCCAGTGTTGTGACGATGTCATGTTCCCGTGAATGAGTACAAGAATATCTGTATTTCGCCTTCCAACTTCCTGATATGCAATCGTTTCTCCGTTCGATAGTGAAACAAACTCCATTGTTGCAGGCTTAATCATCACAAGTTCCCCCATTCTATTTAATAGAAAGAAAATTCTTTACTTAATTAAAGAATAGCACGTAGAATATACGTTCGCAACATAAAACCTATAAGAATTTTTTACATAAATCAACATGTCTATTACTAGACAATTATTATAAAAAAGTATATAGTTAGCTAGGTAACTAATTTGAAAGGATCAAAATACATGGACGAAAAACAACATTTTTTTCATATCGTCAGCCAGACTTCTCGAAAGTTTACGAAGAAATTTAATGAGCGTGTATCTCCAACTGGGTTATTTAGTGCGCAGTGGGCTGTTATTTTCCGCATTAATCAAACTGGTTCTTGTACCCAAACAGAATTATGCCAATATTTAAATGTTGAATCACCAACGATGACTCGTACGTTAACACGTATGGAAACGATGGGATGGATTATTCGTACAGAAGGTAAAGATCGCCGCGAGAAGCTCATTTCTTTATCCGAAACAGCGATAAAGATGGTTCCAGTATGGCAAGAAGAAGTTGATACTTTCGAAGAAAAAACGCTAGAAGGTATTAACGAAGATGATTTACATCAAGCATTTCAAGTGTTACAACAAATTATTAAAAATTTAGATTAAATTGGAGGGATGACGATGCAAAGTGAGAAACTTTGGACGAAGGATTTCCTCGGAACTTGTTTTAGTAGTCTATTTCTCTTCTTAACATTTTACATGCTTATGACTACTCTGCCTGTCTATGTAATAGACGGCCTAAAAGGAAAACCTGAGGAAATTGGTTTAGTTGCAACTGTGTTTCTTATTTCTTCTGTTTTATGTAGACCATTCACAGGAAAATGGCTCGATGATTTAGGAAGAAAGAAAATATTATTTATTTCACTTTCATTATTTTTAGCCGCTACTGTTATGTATTTCGGTGCGCAAAGTTTATTTTTATTACTTGCCCTTCGCTTCTTACACGGTATTGGGTTCGGGATGGCAACGACAGCTACTGGTACGATTGTAACTGATGTTGCGCCAGCTCATAGACGAGGCGAAGCACTTGCATATTTCGGCGTATTTATGAGTCTGCCGATGGTAATTGGTCCTTTTTTAGGTTTAACAATTATTTCTCATTTTTCGTTCACTGTGTTATTTATCGTTTGTTCCGTATTTTCATTACTTGCATTTTTATTAGGACTACTTGTAAATATTCCGCATGAAGCACCTGTGAGCAAACAAAAACGCGAAAAAATGAAATGGAAAGACTTAATTGAACCATCTTCTATTCCGATTGCACTTACAGGATTTGTTTTAGCCTTTTCTTATAGTGGTATTTTATCCTTCATTCCTATTTATGCGAAAGAAATCGGTTTAAGTGAAATTGCAAGTTATTTCTTCATTGTATATGCACTTGTCGTTGTAATTTCTCGTCCATTTACAGGAAAGATTTTTGATCGCTTCGGTGAAAATGTACTTGTTTACCCTGCTATCATTATTTTCACAATCGGAATGTTCATATTAAGCCAAGCACAAACGTCATTTTGGTTCCTTGGCGCAGGTATGCTAATCGGTTTAGGTTACGGAACATTAATTCCGAGTTTCCAAACGATTGCGATTTCTGCAGCTCCAAACCATAGACGTGGTTCTGCGACAGCTACGTATTTCTCATTCTTTGATAGTGGTATTGGCTTCGGTTCTTTCATTCTAGGTATTGTCGCAGCGAAATCCAGTTATCATAATATGTATTTTATCGCAGCTATTATCGTTGCTTTCACTTTACTTTTATATTACGGATTACACGGACGAAAACAAAAATTCAAGAAACAATCTACAGACGGAAAAATTTCTGCTTAACGTTAATAAGGAAAGTAAACTTCCCTGTTTACTTTCCTTATTTTGTATTTCTTTCAATAGAAGCGTATACTTATAATAGAAATAAAAAGGAGGGACCTATATGAAACTAAAAAAATCTCCCCTACTCTTACTCATACTAACATCCATATTTGTAATTACAGGGCTTGGGTTTACTTACTTCAAACAAAATAAAACGACCCCATCAAAACATAATGTGACGAAAGAAAACTGGTTAGATGACCCTTACTTACGCTGGTCGTACACACATATGAAAGAATTCACTTTAGTTAATAACGTAAAAAACAATCCTGATCAAATTGCTCACTTCCCTTCCGCACTACAAAACTTAGACGATTTTGCTGTGGAGCGTAGATTCGGAAATACAACTCCTCTAAAAAAAATTTTAGACGATAACAAAACGGATGCTTTTGTCGTTATACATAATGAACAACTTGTTTATGAACGATATTTCAATAAATATAACGAGAGTGAACCTCATGGTATGGCGTCATTAGCAAAGGTCTTTACCGGGGCAATTATACAATCTCTCGCTGAAGAAAAACGTATTGACTTAGAAAAAACAGCTGACACATATATAAAAGAATTAAAAAATACACCGTTCGGTAATGCCACACTTCAGCAATTATTGGACATGCAAGTTTCTGCACAGTACCCTACTCACGGATATGAACATCCAGCATTAGAAAATCAAGATGCACAACTATATTTAGCGAGCAATATTTTACCTCGAGGTAAAAACTACGACGGTCCGATGAAAATTTACGATATGTTACAAGAAGCAGAAGAAACTGCACCGCCTGGTTCCGATTTTTCTTACGATAACGGATCAGCGGAAACACTCGCTTGGGTTATTCGAACTATCACTGGTAAATCATTAGCTGAAAATGTTAGCGAACGAATTTGGTCTCCAATTGGTATGGAAGAAAACGCGTATTACGTTACAGATGAAACGAAAATAGAACAAGCAAGCGCTGGCTTAAATGCAACTGCTAGAGATATGGCGAGATTCGGGCAATTACTATTAAACAACGGGGAATATAACGGAAAACAAATTCTCCCTTCTTCTATTACTGAAGATATAAAAAATGTCCAAGAAGGTGAACTTGCAATTGGCCCTGGAGCTTCCATTTCTTATCATAATCAATGGTGGATTCCGCACAATGAACAAGGTGCTTTTGAAGTGTTAGGTAGTTACGGACAAACACTTTACATCGATCCAAAAGCAAATATGGTAATTGTCCACTTCTCTTCTAACGCTACGCCAAGTAATGAAATACATTCAGTTTACTCAAATATGTATATTGATATTGCACATCATTTAGAAAAGCTTCCACAGTAGTGGAAGCTTTTTCTTGTTGGGATATTTCATTTATACTCCTACATATTAGAAGATACTGAAAGAATAACTGCTTAAAACACGCCTATCAAAATTTCTATAAGCAGTTTACATGTTTAATTAAGTGTTTAACTAATACATCCACATCTTTTGGAGAATGCGTTAAAACACTTCCCTTACAAATATTGTCTGTTCATATTCGTCGAAAATTTCTTCTATTGATGAAAATAAAGTTTCTTCCGGGATGATGAACTTTACTTTTTGACCATTTTGTAATATAAATGAAATTTTCCCATTATCATTAAAACCTGTATGAAACGTTCCTCGTTTATTTAATAGTACCTCTTCAATTGTATTTGTTTTAATGGAAAAGTTATTCTTTAATTGCAAAAGTTCATGTACATCTCCAGTATGTATTTTTGTATCTATTTCAGTTTCTAAGTTTAATTGTTTTTTCTCGATTTTTTTGAACCAAAACAAAAATAGTAACTCAGAAATACCAGGTAACTGTTTTTTATAAGCATGTCGACTATGAAACTGTCCGCCAATCTTTATAAAATATATACAGTCACCTGTAATAAAAACTTTATAATACATATCTGCCGTAAACATTTTAGGCTTTAAAAGATAAAAACTTTTAATCATAACCCCCCCTAAATATTAAATTTATTTGTATAAACATTTTAACTAGATTTGTGCTTAAACATATTTCTCATGTAATACAACACTATTGTATTGAGTATCCTCTCCCTTTGCAACAGTTGTTTTGAAACCAGCTAGTAACCTTTCTCTATACTCTCCCAATAAGTGCTAGCCACATTTACAACCGTTTTTCTTCTAGTATATTAAAAGCAGTATCTGATACGAGGCTCTATATCAATCTATCAATAAATTACCACCCTATAAATATCTGAATTTTCTTTACATTAAAGGTTATCTCTCAAATAACCTCGAATAATTGTAATACATATACATAAGGAGGTTGATCTATTTTGTTTCGTTCTTTTACAAATGGTTGCGTCGCCTTAGTGCAACGCTTCTTGCCAGAACCGTTTATTTTATCATGTTTATTAACTGTTTTCGTTATCTTCTTCGGTATGTTTGCGACTCATCAAACACCTGTAGAAATGATCAATCACTGGGGTAATGGAATTTGGGGGCTTCTCGCCTTTTCTATGCAAATGGCACTTGTACTCGTGACTGGATCTGCTTTAGCAAATGCTCCTCTTATTAAAAAAGGATTAACGAAAGCTGCCAGACTACCAAAAACGACTGGACAAGGCATTATTGCCATTTCCATTGTAAGTTTACTTGGTGCATACATAAACTGGGGCTTTGGAATTGTTGTATCTGTTTTATACGCAAAAGAAGTGGCAAGACAATTAGAAGGATTAGATTATAGACTAGCAATCGCCTCTTCTTATTCTGGATTTCTCATTTGGCATGCGGGGCTTTCTGCTTCTATTCCTCTGACATTAGCAACAGGCGGGGAAACGTTAATTAAAACGACAGCTGGCAGTATTAAAGAAGCGATTCCAATCTCAGAAACGCTATTCTCACCATACGCTCTCGTTCCAGTTATTATTTTTCTCGTTACGATGCCTCTCATTAATAAAGCGATGCATCCAGATGAAAAACATACGATAACTGTAGATCCTAGCGTGTTCCATGAAGAAGCTGCTGCTCAAGAAGTAGAAAAAAATACATTCGCTGAAAAAATGGAAAATAGCATCATTATTACACTTTGCGTTGGATTGTTAGGTCTCATTTATATTTTCAATTACTTTTATACGAAAGGATTTAATCTTACTCTCGATATCGTAATTTTTATGTTATTAATTGCTGGACTTATTTTCCACCGCACTCCGATTCAGTATATTCGCGCTTTTTCAGACTCTACGAAAAGTGCTTCTGGCATTTTACTTCAATTTCCGTTTTACGCAGGAATTATGGGGATGATGATTGGAGCAAATAGTGAAGGACTTTCACTTGGAGGAGCTATTTCTAATTTCTTTATTAGCATTTCAAATGAAACGACTTTTCCTCTCTTTACATTTTTAAGTGCTGGCATCATTAATATCTTTGTTCCATCAGGAGGCGGTCAATGGGCCGTGCAAGCACCCATTATGATTCCAGCTGGCGCTGAACTTGGTGTACCTGCTGCAAAAACAGCAATGGCAATTGCATGGGGCGATGCTTGGACGAATTTAATTCAACCTTTCTGGGCATTACCAGCATTAGCGATAGCTGGTTTAGGTGCTCGTGACATTATGGGATTTTGCGTTGTTAACTTACTATATGCAGGTTTCATCATTAGTCTATGCTTCTTAGTTATTTAAACGAAAAGCTAGTTTTATACTAGCTTTTTTACATAATAAATCATTTATTTCCCATGCAATTTATAACTGTATCCCACTCTATGTCCTTAAGATGTAATGACTCAAATGCAAAAAAATCTTCGCAAATTTTTCCAATCAGGTGTGGATGTTCCCTCAAAAAATTCCACTGTAATACTTTAGGAAGAAAATGCATTTCATATTCTTTACTTCCCCGTACTACCTCATCAACTTCTCTTTCACAAATTCCCCTTATTAAATAATCATTTCTTAACTCTATTTGAATTTGTTGAAATGTATCGCTGCATTTTTTCAATTGAAGTAAACACGTAATATACTTCCGAAAAAGTTCGTTATCATACTGACAACAGTTTATAATACGATCGACTTCATTCATAATGTACGAGCCTTTTCTTCTATTTGTAATAACCATTTTTCGCGCTTTGATACTTTACTCGTTTTCACAGATTGAAAAACTGACCGTTTTATATCACGAATGCCACAAAAACGTAAAACACCTCTCTTCATCATAATCCAATCTGCTGATCGATATAACAATGCGACGTACCATAGAGGCGAGTCTAACGTATTAATAACCCAAGCTTTCTTACCTTTCAATAACCCTTTCGGAAGAGCACCTTCATATTTATAAGCAAATCCAGCTACGAAAATACGGTCAATAAAACCTTTTAAAATAGCTGGCATCCCCCACCACCATATCGGATATATAAAGAGAAGTGTATCTGCTTCTTCCACTAATTTTCTATACCGCGCTGTCTCTTCTTCATTTACTAAATCACGTCTTTTCTTCTCTTCATTGAATACAAGTACCGGATCAAATTGTTCCTTGTATAAATCAAGCAACGTAACCGAATGATTTGTTTCCTGTAGCCCTTTTTGCACATGCTCTAAAATTGCCCTGTTAAAACTTGAAGGATTAGGATGAGCGTATATAATCAGTACGTTCACTACAAAACAACTCCCTCTATCTTTAAAGTTACCCCTTCTTTAATAACTTCTCTACAATTTGTACGTTTTTCGAACTTTGCAACAGTCGATTTAATACAGTAAGTAACTCTTCTTTTTCTAAATCTTTTAGTTTCTCTTTAACTGCACTCTCACCAGCACCTTGAATATCATAAACAACTGCCGCCATATGTTTACAATAATTTTCATACGGACATTCGCAACTACTTTTTGAAAAATCTTCGAGATCGATAACTACTTCATAATTCCCTGCATTTCCAGTAACGAATGCAAACACTTTGTTATCTTGTATTTCAACATCTTCTATATGTCCATCTTCATAATATTCATATCCCTTATCTACAACGTACTTTGGGATCCATTTCGTTATATCTTTTAATAAGTAAGCGTACATAATTGTACCCCTTCCTTTAATTCCCTTTTGACTTCCAAAACCCTGCATGTTATTCTAAGAACTGTTAAATAGCAAGTCTATTTTACAAAACGACTGACACCTATTCGGCGAAGGTGTCTCTTTTCATTTGCAGCCGATACGAATTGCCTCTTTCAGGCACATTCAATTTTTGACACTACACACTCAACACCATTCCCTGTATCAGGCTGCTTTAGCAGTCTTTTACTCTACATACTCCGTTATTTTTAAAAAAAGAGAGCTTAGCTCCCTTTTCTCGCCTTATAAAATACCCCTTTTTCAGTATAGAGATATTCATCAGCTAATGTAATTTTCCCATCCAGTTTCAGTTCGTCTAATAGCCTTGATAAATAAAATTGATGTAACATTTTTTTCGTGAATTTTCCTTCATGATGCGAAACGATATGTTCTTGAATATCTAACAATGATATCGGCTTATCTTGCTCTATCATATATTCATAAACTGTACTACGCAGTTTTACGTATTTTTCGAGTGTCACAGTAATTCGCAACCCCTTTCTTCTTAATATAAATTTTCGTAATCGGTTTTTTTACAACAAAAAAACCTCTCCGATAAGAAGAAGTTACGTATATATCTTCGTCTTATCTCCCAGAACAAATATGTTCTGCTGGAATTAGCACCTGCATCGCGGTTGCTGGGTTTCATCGGGCCAGTCCCTCCACCTCTCTGGATAAGAAAATATTCACTTAAATCTTACTATACGTAATTTCACTTTAATTGTCAAACAAATATAATAAATATAACAAATTATATTTTCTTTCTTACTGTTCATACTACTCGTATATGAACAGCCAAGGAGGATTATAAAATGCATCAAAATGCTCGCGGATATGTACAAGATTCTTTTCAATCATTACAAGAAGCAAAACACTGTTTAGAAGAAGCACTTGAAACAGTTGAAAAAGATTTTAATCGTGCTCGTATTGAACAATCACTTTATGCTGTTGAACAAGCTATTCAACGTTGCGAGTACACCGTTCACATTTTAGAAAAAGATTAAAAACTTCCCATCTATCGATGGGAAGTTTTTTCAAATGGCATACTTCATAATTATTGCCGTTATGATTAAAAAATATACAGAATTAGCAATTTCTAAAATCCCTACTTTTATAATAGAGATTTTTTTGCCATACAACACAATTGCTCGAATGACACTTGGTATAAAAATAAGAGAACACCACGGATTAATCATAAATACAATTATAGTTAATACGATATGATATCCCCAAGATATAAGACGATACTTCGGATTATTTTTTTCACGAATCATCGTTTTCACATAAAACGTACTACCTAAAAAGTATAAGAATGAAATAAGCGCAATGAATAATGCTATATGATCGATTTGCTTCATTGAAAAATAATAACTAATTAACCCACCGATACAAAATACAATAATTGCACAAATATCATTTAATAGTGCTCTTTCATTTTTTTGACGAGCATAATACATATTTACTATAAATAATGGAATCATTACTATTACGAATAAAAGAATTCGCCACTCATATAATAAAGAAATCATCCCAAATAGGAACGCAATACTAAAATAAACAATTGCGGCGTGTAAAAGCTCTTTTTTTCGTCTTTGCTTTATGTACGTAAGAAATGGATATGTAGCTAAATAGATAAAAAACCATGCTATAAACAATGGAATATGATAAATAGTAGGTTTCCCAAGTATGACACTTAATAGAAAAGGTATAACAAGCATGGCCCATGCACCATGTTGCTTCGGAATAACTAACTTCATTAACTATACACCTCCCTCTTGAAAAGAGTTCTCACGTACTATTATACAAATAATTTTATATAATAGCGGGTGCATATTGAATCTATTTTTTGACAAAAAAATGCTCCTTACAATATGTAAGAAGCATGAAAGAGGCAAACGAATATGTAAGTCGCGACCCTACCTTATATGAGTATGCTTTTCTATGTCACGTTATGCTCATCTAATATACCGTATTTCTTTTTAAATCTTGTAAGAATCGTAATCCAAGACGTACTAAATAGTAGTAAGAAAATAACATTCGAAATCGCATGACTCAAATCAAAATAAAAACTTGCGATATAATACGAAATGACAGTCTCCCACGTTGCTTCTCGTATAAAACCGAGAAGACCCCAGAAATTCATAATCCAGCCAAATAAAAATCCAACGATTACTCCGTAAAGAAGTCTCCCCCATAGTTTTTTCATTAAAAATGTATTACGAAGTAAACCTGCTATAAAACCAATCATGCCCCACGAAAACATTTGCCACGGTGTCCACGGACCTTGTCCTAAAAAAATATTAGATACGATCGCTGCTGTGGCACCAATCATAAAACCAGTTTCACTTCCAAATACAATTGCAGAAACAATAATGACAAAAGAAGTTGGTTGTACACTTGGTAAAATAGAAAATGGCACTCTGCTTACTGCTGCAATTGCCGCTAATACAGCAACGAGAACAATTTCACGTGAAACAAACGCCTTCCTTTCAAAACGGATATAGAAAGGTAACATAATAACCGCTAATATAAACAAACTACTTAACATGTAATAACCGTCCATGACAAGTGTCGTAAGAAGTAATGTGCCTATTATTACTGCAAAAATACATATTATGAATGCAACATATCGTTTGGACACGCTTCGTACACATCCTCCCACGTTAATGCATATGGCAATTCTTTTCGAATGAATCGATTAATAGATGTTGTATAAAAGAAATTGCCGCTAAAAAATTCTTTCGGTGCATCATTCATAATGACTGTTCCGTCAAATAACATCATACATTGATCAACGTATTTCGCTGCAAATTCAATGTCATGCGTTGCCATTATAATTGTTGTTCCTTCTTTTTGTAGCTTCCTAAATAGTTCTCCTACTCTTTCTTTCTTCCACGGATCTAGCCCCTTTGTCGGTTCATCAAGTAATAATAAAGTTGGCTTTGATAATAACGTTGTACATAACGCAAGTAGTTGTTGCTCTCCCCCGCTACAATCATGCGGATGGCGTTCTTTAAGCGAGTACAACCAAAACTTCTTCAACATATCTTCTGCTATTTCTTTTCCTTGTTCTCCGTATAATTCACGTGCACGTTCATACACTTCATCCCACACTGTATCAAATGTAAAATGATAATACGGATGTTGCGATACATACCCGATCCTTTTAAATCGTTCTTTCGAATCAATTTTATGTATCACTTTCCCGTTCCACTTTACTTTCCCTCTTCTCGCTTTTTGTAATCCTGCTAAAATCGTTAACAGTGTAGACTTACCTGTACCGTTCTTCCCAACGAGCGCTACCCATTTTCCTTTTTCAATCGAAACTGATAAATCACGTAAAATAAGCGGACTACTTTTTTCGTACTGGAACGAAATATGCTCTGCGCTTAAAATTACCTCTTGCTTTTCACTTTGTGCTATTGGCTCATTTACATATGATATCGCTGAAAAATCATTCATTTTCATTTGTGCCTCTCGCACCGTAAACGGAATATCTCTCACATTCCACTCTAAAAACAGCCTTGGAATTTGCGGAATAAATGGACGGAATGTTTCTACTCCCCACATATTCGTAATAACAGTTTTAGGACTACCATCATACATAATACGGCCATTATCCATACAAACAACGCGTGTTGCAAGCGGTATAACTTCATCTAAACGATGTTCACTTAAAATAATCGTAATTCCAAGTTCTTCATTAATACGTTTTAATAATCCTAAAAACTCTTTCGCAGCAATTGGATCTAACTGGGCTGTCGGTTCATCTAATAATAGTAACTTCGGCTGCATAACTAATACCGCAGCTAAATTGACAAGTTGCTTTTGCCCGCCAGATAACGTGTGAACAGATTGATGCAATAAATCTTGAAATCCTAAAAAACTAATAAGCTCCGCTATTCTTTTTTGAATAATATGTGATGGTAATCCGATATTTTCTAAAGAAAATGCTAATTCTTGAATCACTGTATCCATTACGAGTTGATTTTCTGGATTTTGAAATACCATACCAATTTCTTGAGCAGATAACAAATCAGGTACATTTTCTAATAAAGTACCATCATAATATGTATCCCCAGTACGCTTACCAATTGGAAGTAATTCTTTTTTAAAATGTTTTAATAAAGTCGTCTTCCCGGATCCTGATCCGCCGGCAAGTGCAATAAACTCTCCTTTTTGAATAGAAAGAGAAATATGCTGTAACGCTTTTTCGTTTTCATCAGCATATACAAATGATAAATTGTTTATTTCTGCATGCGCCACCATAACCATTCCCTTCCTTCCATTATAATTGGTAAACTAATAAACATCGTAAATACGATAAACATCATCCCATCGTATTGCTGAAATAAAATAGATTCGACTTTCGGATAAATGATTAACTTTCCTCCGCCATACGTACTACATATGATAGCAATTATAAATAGAATACTTAAATAACTGAGCGTATACCAATCTCGTTTTTCCATTCTATAGCGAATATATGTCGTACGTTTCGTTACACCAAATCCACGAGCTTGCATAGAATCTGCCGTTTGCAGTGCATCTTCTAATGAACAAATTAATAATACTTGCAGCAATTGCATACCATTTTTCACGCGTTCCATCATTGAACCTGAATCTACCTGCACACCTTTCGTTTTTTGGACGAGTGTGATTTTCTTTAATCGCCTTATAAACAAAGGAACAAATCTCACTGTAATCATCGTTAACAATGCAACTTTCGGTGAAATTCTTGAAAACAGATATAAAAATTTATGACTGGAAATAATATCATTGTATGACGCAAACGTAAACATAACTGCAACTAGTAATAACCCCATTACTATTCCAAACATAATCGCCTCAAGCTTAATACGGCTATCACCTAACCAAAATAACGTAGTTCGACCTCTATGCGTTAATAACGAATTAAATAAAATTACCATAAAAAAGAAAACAATTGTGCTCGGTAGCATCTTTCTTATCTTTTCGCTATTTCCTTGCATCACATTTAACATAATAATTAATACTATTGCTCCAATTAAAAAAAGAGGATGAAGACACATCATACATAGTATCATCACCCCGATATAATAGAAAAAATTCACAAAAGGATGTAAAGAAGAAAAACTTATTTTCATAGCCCTTTACCGAATGCCTTTCTTATTGTAATACGTATACCCACTCAATTGTATCTCCTGGTTTTACCGTAGCTACACCAGCACTATGGTTTGGAAAAGCACCGTTCACACGATATTTCCATCCACTAGTATCCGCAATATCTTTTTCATATAAATCATTAATACCTTTTACATAAATACTATCTCTAGATCCGCTTGCATCAACATCTAATCCTGTACGTTGTAATACTTTATACACAGTATCGCCATCTTGTACATCCATCTTTTTCGCACCCATTATATATCCGTTATTTCCTTTTACCGAGATTGTTACTTGTTTTGCTTGTGGTTTCGGTACTGGTACTGGATCTGGTTTTGGTGGTTCAGGTTTTGGTACTGCCGGAGTCGGTATCGTTTTCTCCGCTTTATTCGGATCAACTTTTTGCTCCTGCTTCGGTATTTCTTTCGGCTGATTCACAACCTTTGCTTCTTCTTTTACTTCTGGTGCTTTCGGTTGTTGTTTCTCTTCTTGTGCTTGTTGCTGTTCTGGTTGCTTATTTACAGCCGGCTGTTCTTTCGGTTGTTCCTGTTGTTTCTCTTCTTTCTTTACCTCTGGTTGTGCCTGCGGCTTTTCCTCTTTCGGCTTCTCTTCTACTTTTTGTTCTTGTTTCTCTTTCTGTTCTTCTTGCTGCTTTTGCTCTGATTCAGCTTGCTTTTCTTCTTTTTTTTCTTCCGGCTTCGCTTCATCTTTTTGTTCTTCTTGTTTCGCTACCTCTTCTTGCTTCGGTTCTACCTTCTTCTCAGGCTTTACAGCTGCCTCTTCACATCCGGCAAGTAGCCCGAGCGAAAGCAGTAAAGAAATGAACCATTTCACCTTACTCATCCTATCTCTCACCTTTCATACGAAAATTAGGAGCAAATAATTGCTCCTAATTTTTTGTTAAGCTGCTTTACGTCTCCATAATACATATGCAGAAGCAATACATAATACACCCATACCTACTTCTGTTGCTGCACTATGAGAAGATGCTCCTGTTTTTGGTAGACTGTTACCGTTTCCGATTTTTTTATTCTTAACCGGTTCGTTATCTACAACTACTTTTAGATTTTCATCTTTTGTTTCTTGTTGTACTTGGTTTTGTTCTTTCGGTTCTTCAGTAACTTCTTTTTCTACTACATTATTTTCTGGTTCAACGACCTTTTCTGGCTCTTCAATCGGTTTTGGCTTAATTACATCACCAGCGTCTACATTAGACCAATCATAAATAGATTTTCCCATTTCCTTAAATTGAAGTAATGCTAAAAGAGCCTGTTCTGTAGCCATTCCGTTACCATTTTGATCACTTGGTAACCATTTAAATTCACCATTTGAAAGTTGATATGATAATAGGTTTTGCATTGCCTTATGAAGACGATTTTGATCTACATCTTTAACAAGAGATAATCCAATAATTGCTTGCGCAGTACTATTTGAATTTTCTTGTCCATCAGCTGAAAAACCGCCATTTTGCAGCTGTTCGTTATATAAATACGCAACAGCTTTTTGTATAGCTGGTTTCACATCTGATCGCTCTTGATAAGGAGCTAATGCTGATAAAACCATACCTGTTACATCAACGCTACTAGCACTATCTTTACTACCTGAACTATTATAAGTCCATCCACCGTCTGTATGCTGATTATTTAACAGTGCTTCCACTAGAGCAACTCTGTTCCATTTTGATTCAACTGGAATCTCATACTTCTTCGTATCAAATGCAAGTAAAGCAAATGCATAACCTGTAACAGAATTCACTTTATCTGACTCATACAATTTTTGAACTAAATTATGTCCACCTACATTTTTAGGGTCTGCACTCATTGCATTCATCATAATAATTGTTCTAGCTAAATCTGTCGCTGAAAAACGATTAATGCGCTTTTCTACTTTTTCAGTTACTGACTTAACATAATTTAATTTTGCCTCAATTGGCACATTCTTTCCAGAACGAGAAAGCGCTACAGCTACCCAATCACTTTCAATTCCATCTTGTAACATCTTGTCTGATGTTTTAGAAATGGCTTCATTTAATTGTGCACTTGGAACTTGAATGTTCTCTTGCTGTGGTTGTTCTGGTTTTTTCCCATCTGGCGTTTTACCGTCTTGATCACCTTGGTTTTTCCCATCTGGTTTTTCACCGTCTTGATCACCTTGGTTTTTCCCATCTGGTTTTTCACCGTCTTGATCACCTTGATTTTTCCCATCTGGTGTTTTACCGTCTTGGTCACCTTGATTTTTCCCATCTGGTGTTTTACCGTCTTGACCTTCTGGTTTTGGTTCTTCTGTTTTGCCACCGTTAGGTTCTTCTGTTTTACACGTTCCGAACTTATCTAACGTTTCTTTCAATGTTTCCTGGCTCATATTGCTCCAGTCTGAAACAAAGCGAAAGACAACAACATCTCCAGACTCTAATTTATAACTATCTGCCCCAACTTGTGCAGATGTATCATTTACATCGTATGTCCAACCACTTGTAGCTCCGGCCATTAAACCATCGATGCCTTTTACATATGTTCCAAACGACATCGTTTCAGATTCTACTTTGTCCCCCATGACCTTTTGCAGCAAACTTAAAGCTGTTTCCCCATCTTTAATTTGCTCTTCTTTCGGACATAACATAATGCCTTTTTGTGATTCCCCAATAATTGCAAGTTTTGCTGTATTTTCTTCAGCAAACGTAATATGTACTGTATTCGCAAAAGAAACAAATACAAGTGTCACTGCCATTAACGACGTAAGCAGCCATTTTTTCAACATTGCCATCCCAAAATTTCCTCCCTTACTACCATTTACACAAAAAAAGGCCCTTCAAGGGCGTGCGATTGACACTCTCTTTTTGTAAGTGTCGAACAAAAATGTACAACACCTCCTACCCGCATTATTCGCGGCTATATTTGTATAGGAAAAATAATTTTGTTTATGAACGTATCATTGTGATAACATTCACTTTTCTTGGCACAACTTACTTCCATTTAAGTTATCGTAAAACGATAAACCTATACATTCTGTAAATTTTAAATTTCTGTATTATTTTACTATTGACAAAGAATTTTGTCCATGCTTTATCGGATTTATTTTCTAAGAATAATAACTTATTAACTCTTAACTATGTAAACTCTTTTCACTAATAATGACGCCATCTTCATCCGCATAGACATATTCATTTGGATTCCATTCCACTTGTCCAAAGTGCAGTGAAATATTTCGTTCTCCCTTTCCTTCTTTCACACTTCTATTTGGCATCGTCCCTAACGCTAAAATACCAATATTAATATTCTTTAGTTCACTAGAATCACGAACATATCCATTCACAATAATTCCTGCTAGCTTTCTTTCTTCCGCAATAGCTGCCAAATTATCACCAAGTAACGCACAATTCGTAGACGCTCCGCCATCAACAACTAATACTGTTCCTTCTGGGAGTGTTTGCAATCCTTCCTTCACTAGTACATTATCATCTTTCACTTTTACAGTTGCAATTTTCCCGTGGAATTGTTCTTTCTTCCCAAAAGACCGAAAAGACTGGCGACATATTTGTAATTCCTTTTCAAATTCATCACATAGATCCGTAGTTTTCCACATTTTGTTCCCTCTTTTCCTTTTTCTTTCTATTTAACATATTCTTGGCTTATTTTCGTTTCCCTGTCTAATATTGCAATAATTTGTATGTACGGGAAAGGATACAAAAACTATTGCCTTAAGAAGCCACCTTTATTATAATCTATTTCACAGATTAAATTCAGAATATTAAAAATTAACCAAGTGAAGAAGGAGGAATTTTATGCAAATACAAACTGAGGCAAAAAAACAACCTAGTAAATCAAAGTTTAAAATGCCTGATGCGTACGTACTACTATTTTTTATTGCCTTACTTTGCGCCATCGCTACTTATTTCGTTCCTGCCGGAGAATTTAAAAGGGTTACAAACGGGACCGTTACAACAACAATACCAGGTAGCTATCATTCTGTTCCGCAATCACCCGTAGGCTTTGTTTCTTTTTTTACCGCTATTGAAAAAGGAATGACACTTGCTGCTCCTATTATCTTTCTAATTTTATTTACAGGTGGAGCTATTGCAATTCTTGAAAAAACAGGTGCTCTTGACGGTTTAATCTATCATGTTATTAACAAATTTCGGAATCAGCAATTACTTTTCATTTGTATAGTTGCTGCGCTCTTTTCTATTCTTGGAACGACTGGTATTATCGTTAACTCAGTTATCGGTTTTATCCCCATCGGTATCATCGTTGCACGCACGTTAAAATGGGACGCTATCGTCGGTGTAGCAATTATTTATTTAGGTACTTATGCTGGTTTTAATGCTACTATTTTATCTCCCTCACCTTTAGGCATTTCACAAAAGATCGCAGAACTTCCGATGTTTTCCGGGATTGGTTTACGCACCGCAATCTATATATCTTTTTTACTTGCCACTATCCTTTATATAAATTGGTATGTAAAACGCTTGAAAAAATCAAATAAAGGAAGCATTCTTGGCGACAACTGGTTTCCAAGTAACGCTCTTTCAAGCGAAAAAGAAACAGAGAAAAAAGAAGTTCCTTGGACGATACGTCATAAATTAATTTTACTCGTTTCAGCTTTATCATTAATTGCATTTTTAATAGGCGCTTTTCGTCTACATTGGACGGACGCAGAAATGACTGCTACTTTTATTTTCATAGCAATTACAGCGGGAATAATAGGTGGTATGAAAGCAAACGATATCGCTTCTACTTTTCTAGCAGGTTGCCAAAATCTCATATACGGTGCTTTAATCGTCGGAATGGCTCGTTGTATTTCAGTCATTTTAGAACAAGGAAAATTGCTTGATACGATTGTTAACCAACTCGCACAAGCTCTCGAAGGACAAAGCCCTGTATTTGGTGTTATCGGCATGTATGTGAGTAGTGCCGCATTACATTTCCTCATTTCATCCGGGACAGGAGAATCGGTTATTTTCATTCCGATATTAGCTCCATTAGCTGATTTCATGCACATTACACGCCAAGTTACAGTACAAGCTGTTATGCTTGGAGAAGGTGTAGTAAACTGCTTAAATCCAACTTCCGGTGTTTTAATGGGCGTTCTCGCAGCAAGCGGTATTTCTTACGGAAAATGGATTCGTTTCATGGCTCCACTTGCATTCATTTGGTTTATCATTGGACTTGTTTTTCTTATTGTTGGGGTGAATATTGAGTGGGGACCGTACTAAAAGACTCATAATATACTTAACTTGATAAATAAGTACTATCGTTTCATAAAAATATCTATTCTATTTTCCTCTCCAATCCTATAAAAATCATTTATTCTAGTATAGATATAAGAAGGGATTGATCATAATAATCAATCCCTTCTTATCAAAATATAATACCTTTAAAAATCTTAGTTCCAAATTTCATTTACCCATTCAGGATGATCAATAAAAGGATTGCGGTTATGTTGATATTTTGTAAAAATCACTTCATTACGCTTTCGCTCTAAATCATCCACCGGGTCTTGTTCATTCCATTTTAATAAAACAGATAGTTTCCCCATGTATGGATCTTTATTGTTATTCACTTTTTCATTTAGTTCTAAATCTATTTCGCCGTTGTCTCCCTCGTAACGAACAGCCATATAAAACAGCATTCTAGCAATATCTCCTTTTACACTATCACGAGGTTCCCAAGAATCACTATCATATTTACATTCTGTCGCTTCAGAATGATTTACACCACCATTATCAAAATCTAGATTTCCACGTGAACTATTTACAGATACATCCGTCGCTCTTAAATGATGTAGATCTGTTCCAGGTCCTGCAGTCGTTCCAAAGTCACCGTGAGATTTTGCCCAAACATGCTCACGGTTCCAGTTATTTACTCCTGATCCATTCGTAAGCTTCCCTTGCGAACGACCAGTATATAAGAGTATCACATTATTTTTATTATTTGGATCTTCATCAGTATCTCTTAGTGCTTCCCAAACCGCACTGTATGATAACTTTGTATGATTATCAATAATATTATGCAGTTCCTTCTTTAATTCTAAGCCCGTTTTTCCTATTGCGTTATTATAATATGTATCGTCATAACTTTTTACAATAATCTCTTGTGCTGATGCAGGAGCTACTTCACCGTGTATAGTATCTGTGAATGATAGAGATGCAGAACCTAAAATAAAAAATGAAGATAGTGTAATCATAGCAATCTTTGTCTTTCGAAACTTCATATACCCATTCCCCTTTAAAATATAATTTGAAGCTACTAACTAAAAAATGCTTTCTCCCCCCAAAACTTTTAGAAACCCATACCCACCCTTTTCTTTTTATTTAATACAAAACTCTATTGAGTTTATATCATTTCCAAACTTTTTGTTTATCTACTTTCCAAACAATTTTACTTTTCACAAGAAATATCCTTCTCCCGTAAAGATTATTAAAATATTCTTTACAATTAAAAAGTAGTTTAATATTAACTTATAAATTTAAATTTATTTATGCAATAATGCATATTTGATAAATACTAAAAAAACAGTTTGAATAAAAAGCATTCAAAGAAAACCATGCAACAAAAAAGGTAGAGTTTAGGACAGAAATAATAAAAATCAAGATGATAGCTCGACTTTTCCTTTTTCCATAACTGTCTTTATTTTTGTGTAAAACCTTTCTTTCTCTGAATAATACGTACAAAAATAGATTGGATACCATATAGGCACCAATCTATTTTAATTAAAGAAACTGTGTCAATTCTGAGTTCACAACACGTTGTGCAGTAATGATAACACTGTCAGCTGTTAGTCCATAAACACTATATAGTCCACCAGGTTGATTAGGAACAATTTGAACTTCATATTCAAATGCTTGTCCAAAAGCAGGATGAACTAAACTTAGAGTTTCAAAAGTTGAAGCATTAGAATTCACATTGAAGTTTACCTGTTCAATTAATACTAATGAACCGTCAAGTCTAAAAACTCTAGCTACTCCAGTAAGCGGGCCCGCAGTACGGTTAAGGATCTTCACCCTAACTCTATTTGCATTAGCAGGTTGATTTCCTACGTTTTCAATTGGTCCTGTAGTAAGAGCCATATAACATCACCTCCATTATATTATTATGATATTCAATGATGCACATTGATGTTATAGTTTAATTATCCAATTTATTTTAAATAAAAAAGCTTGTTTCTTATATTTTTTATAAGAAACAAGCTTTTCTTTTTCAACTACCATTCCTAAGACAA
Source organism: Bacillus sp. L_1B0_5 (assembly GCF_000836715.1). NCBI lineage: Bacteria > Bacillati > Bacillota > Bacilli > Caryophanales > Bacillaceae > Bacillus > Bacillus sp. L_1B0_5. The sequence continues at coordinate 63,155 of NZ_JXIS01000047.1, forward strand.
GTTTATCCGTCTCGAAAACATTTACAGTTACTTGACGTTTATGCCGGGACAGAACTACTACTATTTACTTTGCATTGAATCTATATATTTTTTAACTACTTCATATACATATTCTTGATTTGCCGCTGCTGTATTTGGGTTATATTTCCCGCCGTTTGTTTTATTATTAGATAATACTCGAATTCCTAAAAATGGGACATCATAAGCTTTCGCGATTTGAGCTGCTGCAGCTCCTTCCATTTCTTCTACAGATGTACCGTATTTTGTATGGAACCACTTAATTCTATCAACTTCATTATTCCAAACGTCTGCTGAACCAATCGTACCTTCAACTACTTTACCTTTTGTATACTTATCTTTCACTGCATGAGCCGCTGCAAGTAATTCCTTATCTCCTTCGTAGTATCGGATTTTCTCAGCATTTGGATCTTCTCCTGCACTTCCTTCAGAAGCCATTAAGTCCATAGATATCCATTTTGTCGGCTCAATTCCTTGGTTCTCATCCTTATTGGTTGTTTTTAATGAACCTATATTTGCAACTTGTTTTCCTAACACAATATCAAATACATTTAAATTTGGATCATGTCCACCTGATGTTCCTTGGTTAATAATTGCTGTAGGTTTATATTTTTCAATAGCCACCGCTGTAGCAGCTGCTGTATTCTCCATTCCTTTACCTGTTTTTGCAACGATTACAGGATAATTGTCGACAGTTCCTTTATAAAATACAAAAGTTCCAGACTTTTCTTCTTTCACATTTTTTAGCCTTTTCGCAAACTTTTCTGCTTCTATCGGCATTGGCCCTTGAATTAAGATTGGTTTTTGATTGCTTTTTGCCTCAACTTGTTTCGGACTCGCATCACATCCCGCAAGTATCGAGAATGACAATGCAATAGTAGTTACTAGGGCAGCACATTTTTTCAACGTATTCTTCTTCATAAATAATCTGCTCTTTCTCTTGTTGTTTTCTATACTCGATGCTTTTGGTCCAAACAAAAAAAGTTCTAGAAATTGTAGAAGATTCTCTACTTTCTAGAACTACGGTAGTCAAAGTTAATGAAGCAAAAGATGAGACCAATGCTACATTATAGAACGGTAGCGCACATTACACAGGGCGACCGAATACTTTAACCCGTAGTCCAGTTCTTTCATTGGGAACTAGGTAGAAACGCTCGGACCATATTACCGAGTATATACGAGTGATGTTGTTCAAAATTATTATATGGATAATATAACAAACTACTAGTATATTCGCAAGAAAAAAGTGAACATTTCCTATACAATAACTTAAAATGTTCGTTTTTAAATGAAAATTAGATAAAAAAACTATTTCTTAACAGATTTTTTCATTAAAAATTTTTATATACTAAACTAGATTCCCACTCAACAGCCAATCTTTTACAAGCAGTTTCTTTCTTTCCCAACTTCCTCACCTAATTTTGATGTAAAAGCCTTACTGCCCGGGATAAAATGTGCTTCCATCCAATTCACAATTATTTCTTCCAACTTTGAATGAAGTGGCTTTCCTGGCGATTGCTAGTACTGGACATGTTACTTGTTGTAAATCTTTATAAATATCATGATGAAAAATTAACATATGAGACTAGTAACAAGACACCTATGGGCATTTACAGAAAAGTTGTCGCATATACACTCGTCTTTGTAATGCTTTTCAAAAAAAACGTGGTTGCCACATAAAAAAATGTAGCAACCACACTATATGTAATTCCATCTCATTCAAGGGATGATGAACAGCAATTCTTTGTGGTTCCATATCTCGTTCTTAAAATCCCCTTTTATAAGCCAAACCGTAAACAAAAATATAGCAGCACATACTAAACGAACAAAAACGAGTTCAATTGAGAAAAGTCCTGTGAGACGAGAAAAGAAGCCAACAGAACCAAATATGGACATAGCTAGAGCTAGTTGTGTTAATGCTTTTTTGTTCATGATGAATCTCCTTATATCTGCACATATTTGTAAGATATGATTATCGTTTTTCTGGCATACCATCTCGAGTGATTATGTTAGCCCACATTTGATTAGGGATTTCTAATTTACTTCTGCTATCTCGAGGCAGGATGTTCACAATATTCTCTTCTCTGCCTTCCTCTACTTTTTTCACCCAATCTGGTTCCATTAATATCTCTCTACCTAATGCAAAAAGAGGTACATCTTTCTCCAATACATCTAGCGCTTCATCAGGTGTATGAATGGATCCTAGTGAAATAAAACTAGTTCTGCCAGCAATGACATCTCGAAAGATTTCTGTCCGTGTTAATGTTCGATTTGAACCGCTCCGCGGAAGAGACCACACATTCTTTACAGAAAGATGTAGATAGGAAAGCTCTTGGTCAGCCAACCTATTTACAAATGCTACTGTATCATCCATCTTTATACCCGATTCCTCCTGCTCTTCAGGTGAAAATCGATAGCCTATAATAAATTGCTTGCTAGCATAGTGATCACGTACACGTTTTACTTCTTCTATAACAGCAAGTGGGAAATTCATTCTTTTCTCTAATGAACCTCCCCAATGGTCGCTACGGTGATTAGAATAAGCAGAGAAAAATTGTTGAATTAAATATCCATTCGCACCATGAATTTCTACACCATCAAATCCCGCTTTGATAGCTAAATAGGTTGCTCTTCCAAAGTCTTGAATCGTAGATACAATTTCATCTTCACTTAACTCACGGGGGGTATATTCTTCTCCAGCTTCTTTATAAATGCTTGCTACAATACCGCTTGGACTAACCATTTGTTCTCCGCCTGTATACCCTGGAAGAGATTCACTACCGCCATGATGAAGCTGTAAAATCGCTCTTGCCCCTTTTTCTTTAATTGAAGTTGCTAGATTTGTAAGACCACTGATACTCTTCTCTTCATACACTTTCATTTGTCTAGGAAAGCTTGTAGCTACAGGTGAAATCGTAGCTGCAGCTGTAATAAACATCCCTGGACCTTCTGCTCTTCTTCTATAGTAGGCAAGCTCTTCGTCGGAAACACGCCCGTCTTCTTGACCGGAGTAAGTTGTCATAGGTGCAACTACAACTCTGTTTTTAAGAGTAGTTCCATTGGCAAGATTATATGGCGATAGTATCTTGTTATATTTTTGTTTCATCATTGTATCGATTCCCCCATCATTTTATTTTTCTGAAGCTGAATTCATTGTATTCTTGATTATCACATAAGTAAAATGAATGTTTTTCATTTATTGCATTCGACTTTCTCATGTATAATAAAAAGAAGAAGGAGATGAAAAATATTGAATTTTTTTCAGTTAGAAGTCTTTTTAAAAGTTGTAGAGAATGGAAGTTTTACAAGAGCAGGAGACCAAATAGGACTTACTCAATCAGGAGTCAGTCATAATATAACAGCGCTAGAGACAGAACTTGGTGTGAACTTATTAAAACGTGGACGAAATGGAGTATCTTTAACCACTGCAGGTGAGTATATTATCCCCCATATACGTGCAATTGTTGAAAATATGGCACATATTGAGCAAAAGGTTGCAGCTGTGAATGGGATGGAAATGGGAAAACTTTCAATTGGGAGTTTTCCCAGCTTTACTGCTAAATTTATACCATCTTTATTTTCTATCTATAAAGAAAAATTCCCTAACATAGAGATAAGGCTTTATGAAGGAGGTTACGATGAAATCATAAAATGGGTAGAAGAAGGAACCGTAGATTTTGGTTTTGCAGCATTACCAGTCAAAAGTGTTAAATTTATTCCTCTGTTAAATGATCCCTTATCCGCTGTGATATATGAAGGTCATCATTTCGAAAATAATTCTATTATCAATTTAGAAGACTTTATTGGAGAAAACTTTATTATGTTGCGATCCGGCTGTGAAACACTGATAGAAGAAAAATTTCGTGAAGCAAAGATAAAACCAAACATTTCATACGATATTAAAGATAACCAAACAGTGCTTTCAATGGTTGCTGGAAAGCTAGGAATTACAATTATGCCTGACCTAGCCTTATCCAAAGAACTAAAAGATATACGTAGTCTACCGCTGAATCCCAAAATCTTCAGAGAGATTGGATTGGTTAAGAAATCAGCAAAAGAACTAACTCCAGCCGCAACAGAATTTTCCAAGATTGTTCAAGACTATTTTATAAACCGCTAATGCAAATCCGATCTTATATAAAACAATAATTCAATTAAAAGCTCATTTTGATCAATTTTTTCAAGAATAAAAGGGCTTATTTTATTACATAATCAAAGTTTTAAACTAACATTTGTTATGTTGAATTAAAATTATGATGGATAAAAAATCTAACTTGCAGAATATTTCTTTATCCCGCTATTTAAGCGGTAGTCAAACTCCCACAAATAGCGGGATAAATCATTATCTAAATTAGAACTTCTTTTCCCTATGTATATTTACTTCGTTACCTCTCCAAACTGCGCTCTCGTCACTTTCGCCAAGTCATCTACTTTAAGCTCAATTTGTATACCAATTTTCCCGCCACTTACTATCATCGTTTCAAGTGATTGGGCACTTTCATCAATACATGTAGAAAATAACTTCTTCATTCCGACTGGTGAACAACCACCACGAATATATCCTGACACTTTCGTAATATCTTTCACAGCAATCATTTCAATCTTCTTTTCACTTACTGCTTTTGCGGCAGCTTTTAAATTTAGTTCCTCATCTACCGGAATAATAAACACATGATAATTTTTACTATTCCCTTGAGCGATTAACGTTTTATATACTTCTCTCACTTCTCGTCCAATTTTCTCGGCTACTGATACGCCATCAATTTTCCCATCGTCTGGATCATATGACATCATCGAATATTCAATTTTTTCTTTATCTAATATTCGCATCGCATTTGTTTTATCTTTTTTCATAACGTTCTCCTTAAAAGGTTATTTCATATTATTAAGTTTTATTATACACCCTTTTCCATTTCTCCTACATAACTTCACGTATATTTCAAAACTAAAAATATTGATAATTCAAAAATCATCTGATATAATTTGGAAAAACTTATGTTAAGGAGAGATTTGTAATGCGAAATTTTAATACTTCTTTCCAACTTCATCATCATACGTAACGCCGTGTATCCGAAGAAAAATTTTTCTTCGTGGGTACAGGGCTTTTCCTGTTGACCCACGAAGCGTTCATAAAGCTATGTGGGTATTTTTATACCCGCATAGCTTTTTTTAATTTTAAAATAGGAGTGATTACAATGGAAATGAAAAATGTAAAAGGCACAAAAGACTATTTACCAGAGGAGCAAGTGCTGCGAAATAAAATTAAAAGGGCTTGTGAAGATACGTTTGAACGATACGGATGCAAACCGTTAGAGACACCGACGTTAAATATGTATGAGCTTATGTCTTACAAGTACGGCGGTGGCGATGAAATTTTAAAAGAAATATATACACTTGAGGATCAGGGAAAACGTGAGCTTGCCTTACGATACGATTTAACTATTCCATTCGCAAAAGTTGTGGCAATGAATCCGAATATTCGCCTCCCTTTTAAACGTTATGAAATTGGGAAAGTATTTCGAGATGGGCCAATTAAACAAGGAAGATTTCGTGAATTTATACAATGCGACGTTGATATAGTCGGTGTAGAATCAGTCATGGCAGAAGCGGAACTCATGAGCATGGCGTTTGAGCTCTTTCGAACGTTAAACTTAGAAGTAACGATCCAATACAATAACCGAAAATTGTTAAATGGTATTCTTCAGGCCATTAACATCCCTACTGAATTAACAAGTGACGTCATTTTATCATTAGACAAAATCGAAAAGATTGGGATTGATGGTGTACGAAAAGATGTATTAGAGCGCGGCATTTCTGAAGAAATGGCTGATACAATATGTAATACTGTATTATCTTGTCTAAAGCTTACAATTGTTGACTTTAAAGAAGCTTTCAATAACCAACTCGTTGCCGATGGCGTAAACGAATTACAACAATTACAGCAATATTTAATCGCTCTCGGAATAAATGAAAATACGATATTCAATCCGTTTTTAGCAAGAGGACTCACAATGTATACAGGTACTGTATATGAAATCTTTCTAAAAGATGGATCAATTACATCTAGCATCGGTAGCGGCGGCCGTTACGATAACATTATCGGAGCATTCCGTGGTGATAATATGAACTATCCAACAGTCGGTATCTCATTCGGTTTAGACGTTATTTATACAGCACTATCGCAGAAAGAAACAATATCCTCTACAGCGGATCTATTTATCATCCCACTCGGGACAGAATTACAATGCTTACAAATTGCCCAGCAATTACGTTCTACCACTTCCTTAAAAGTTGAACTTGAGCTAGCAGGACGCAAATTAAAACGTGCCCTTAATTATGCCAATAAAGAGAATATCCCTTATGTGCTTATCATTGGTGAAGACGAACTTAGTACAGAAACCGTTATGCTGCGAAATATGAAGGAAGGTAGTGAGGTGAAGGTCTCCCTTTCTTCTTTAAGTAGTTATTTATAATACGAACCACCCTCGTTTGGGTGGTTTTTCTATTTTATAGATCAAGAAACAATTAGTTAACATAAAAAGATTATATCCAACTAAAAACCACAAGTATTTAATATCCAATCACCTATTATTTTTGGTAATATATAGCTATGAATGATTTTAGGAGAATTAACTTTGAAAACCTACATACAAGCACTAAAGTGGATCACAGGAATCTATCATCTTTTATTAATTCCTTGTTATTATGTATTTCCAAGTCTTGTTAACCTATATGGGATACCTTTACTACTATTGATTGTTTTACATATCACTACTATTTTATTAGCTAAAAAATCAGGCATGAATACGTACGCTCATTATATAGGTATTATCGTTACTCTAGTTGCCTTCTTTCCTTATATAGTAATCGTTCTACATATTATAGCAGCGGTTTTCCTTTTATTAGATGCTGCCTCTACTACTAAAAGGGAAGTTTTTGATTCATAGCAAAATCAATAGCACATCCTAAGAATAGATTTACATGCATTTTAATGACAACCAAAATTTTAGAAAGTAAAAAATAAAAGGTGTCTTCACATATGGAAAACACCTTTTATTTCTACAACTCTTAACTATTGTTTTTCGTATTCCTACTCTCCAAAACCTTCTCCATATTATGAGTTGCCCATTCCATCATTAATAGAATCACTGGACGAAGTGATTCACCAAGCTCAGTTAACGAATATTCTACTTTTGGCGGCACTTCACGGTATACTTCACGATGTATGATGCCATCTGCTTCAAGTTCTCTAAGCTGAAGTGTTAACATTCTTTGTGTGATATTAGGTTTTAATCTTTTTAATTCATTAAACCGCTTTGTACCATCTAATAAATGATACAAAATTACCCCTTTCCATTTCCCTCCAATCACCTCAACCATAGCTTCAACTGGACAAGAATATTTATTTAAAAATGGGTAATTTATATTATTTTCATTCGAACAATCCATAATAAATCCCTTCCCTTAACATTAGTATCTTTTTTGATACTATACCACATAAATGTGCGTACTTGTATCTACGTTACTTTAAAAATATAATTTACTTACAAAAATAAATCCATGAAAAGAGGAACTTTTATGACAAATACAAACCAAATTACAAAAGAAAAAATTATGGAGGCTTTTCATTTCAGACATGCATGTAAAGAGTTCGATCCTATGCACAAAATTTCAGAAGAGGACTTCAAATTCATTTTAGAAACAGGAAGACTATCCCCTTCTTCTTTTGGATATGAGCCTTGGAAATTTATTGTCGTACAAAATAAAGAATTAAGAGAAAAACTACAACCGTATTCATGGGGCGCTGGTGGGCAACTTGCAACAGCAAGCCACTTCGTCATTGTTCTTTCAAGAAACATTAAAGATATGCACTATGATGCAGAGTATATTAAATATATGATGAACGATATTATTGGATTGCCTGAAGACACTCAAAAAATTAGATATGAATTCTTCAAAAAGTTCCAGGAATCAGATTTTAACTTATTACAATCCGATCGTGCTGTATTTGATTGGGCATCTAAACAAACTTATATTGCTTTAGGTAATATGATGACGAGCGCAGCTCAAATCGGTATTGATTCTTGTCCAATAGAAGGGTTTGATAAAGAGGAAGTAGATTCTTTACTTCGTCAAGAAGGCATTATACAAGGTGATAATCTTGAAGTATCAGTTATGGTTGCCTTTGGTTACCGTAAAGAAGAGCCAAAGCGTGATAAAACAAGACAGACTATGGATACAATTGTTGAATGGATTAAGTAATATAGCACAGACAAATAATGCTCCTAATAGCTGTATACTCATACTAAAGAAGAATCAGTTGTTTTCTTACGTATGAATTTGGTTTTTCATGGAAAGATATGTTAGTATGTATACAGTTTGAGTGCTCTATTTTTAGAGTCGAACAGGAGGAGAATGAATATGTCTGATATTGAAGTTGGCGAAGTGTTTACTCTTAGTGATGAGAATAACGAAGAGCAAGAAGTAGAAGTACTTGGAGCGATGGATGTCGAAGGCGCAGAGTATATTGCAGTTGCCTTTGTTGAAGATATCCAAACAGAAACTGAGGAAGACATTGATATTTTCTTTTTAAAAGTAGAAGAAGATAATGAGTTTTCATACATTGAAAATGATGAAGAGTTTGATAAAGTATCTGCTGCTTTTGATAAGATTTTAGATGAACAAGAACAAGAGTAAACACGAGGGGGATGCATATCCACCCTCTTTTTTTATTCATCACTCATTCAGTGATTTATGCAGTAACTCCAGTACATCTTTCATCGCAAAAGGTCCATCTTTTTTAACATGCTCCGCAAATTCTGAAACGAGACGTAATGTTCTCACACTTTCGATTGGATGTTCTCCTGATGCACTTTCAGCTGAAAGCATAACTGCATTCGTCCCGTCCAGTACAGCTTGAAACACATCAGTCACCTCTGCTCTTGTTGGAATAGAATGATCTACCATAGATTGAAGCATTTGTGTTGCTGTAATGACATATGTATTTGTTCGATTACATTCCTGAATCATCATTTTCTGTAAAAGCGGAATGCATTGATATGGTAACTCTACTCCTAAATCGCCCCTTGCAATCATAATTCCATCTGCTGCTTTACATATATCTTGAAAATTCTCGATTGCTTCCATCGTTTCTATTTTTGCAATTAAATTAGGTGACGTTTCTTTATACTGTTGTATAAAATCTCGTATTTCTTTTATATGACTAGGTTTTCTTACGAAAGAACATGCGATAAAATCAACATTCTCTTCTAAAAGAAACTGAATATCTTTTTATCTTTCTCTGTAATAGCTGGTAAACGAACAACCGCACCTGGTAAATTAACTCCTTTATGAGATGAGATATTGCCACCTGTTTTAACCTTTGTTTCTATTTTGTCCGTACTTATCTTTTCAACAATTAATTCAACTTCTCCATCATTAATCAAAATTCTACTGTCTACTTTCACATCATTCGCAATTCCTTCATAATCAACACTTGCTTCTGTATTACTCCCTGTAACTGGTTTTGTATGTAAAATAAAAGAATCTCCTGCCTGAAGTGTAATTTGCTCTCCCTTCACTTCACCCAATCTTATTTTAGGACCTTGTACATCACCCAAAAATTTAATAGAGTCATCTAATGATTTCACTAAACGAATGATGTCTTTATGACTTTCATGCGTGCCATGCGATAAATTCAGTCGAACAATTTTCATACCATTCTTTATTAACTGTGCTAACGTTTCTTTATTATTACTTGCGGGTCCAATTGTACAAATTCGATCGATTGTCATTTTTGTCACCATCCTTTTTTTAATAAGTTTCCCATATGAACTTAAAAATAACAGAGATAATGACATGAATAGATTTAAATTTACACGAATTTCATAAAGTTAAACCTGTATCCCTTGCTGGCTAAGCATTAGAAGATATATTCGCTTTTTTGCAAATGAAGACATGTTGAATCGAAAGTAAAAGAAAAGTTAAGTATGGGATAAACCATTGAGAGTTTCGAAATTTTCATATATTGTATGAATTGAGTTCGAACTCAAAAATTTAAAAAGGTGGGAAAATTAGTGAATATGAAAAAATCTTTATCGGTGACAACTTTAGGGTTAGCGGTTTTAGGTTTTGGTTTTACTAATAACGCAAGTGCTTCAGAGGTCGATACTGTAGACAAGCAGCCCGTTTTAGTTGACTTTGATACAATTCAATCAACAAAAACATCTAGTGTTCCTAGTTTGACTGTTGCAGCTGCACCTAAGAATGACTCTAACATTAGCGTATATACTCCCTTTTTTGGTAACCCATATGCAGTTGCGAAATCGAAATCAACTACGACCGAAGACTATGTTTATGCAAAAGCAAGAACTTTCAATGGCGATGGCTCATTAGTAAATACGAAAAGTAATAGTGCAAAAAAATCATCCTTTGTCAGTGCTACAGCGACCAACACAAGCGTTTATTATGGAGATGATTACGCTATCGGTAATCACACCTATAAATTAAGTGGTTATAATGATGTGAATCACGAAACAAAAGCCTTCTGGTAAGAAAGAGAAAAAAGATATGCATCTTGCATATCTTTTTTCTCTAATACTTTACATATATTGAGGTGCTATTTATGAAACAAATATATATTATTATCGGTGTTTTACTTATTTCATTACTTACAATTTATATTTTGTTCAATACTTCAATCATACAACCTCATACACCTTCTAAAGAAAATAAGAGAGAGCAACAAACCAATACTATTTCTTACGGATTGAAGGATAATCAAGGCCAACATATTAACAACGGTAGTACAATTACTAGTGAGGATAATAAAATTAATGTATCATTATCATTCGTACATACTATTAACGAAAACCGAAAATATGGATTAATTGTTCTAGAAAATTACGAACAAAAACCTTTTAAAATAGAAGATACTACTAATGAAATATCACACTATTTTTTTGATATGAAACCAAACAGTTCAATTACTACGAAAATCTCTTTACACATTTCTCCTAATGCAAGTGAATTAACCTTTTTAATAATTAAAAAACCTGAATACAAATTAAAAGATAATAACTTAAATAAAGCAGCCATTTTAGAAGATATTCTAAGTATGCGATACTCAATGCATCCTCCTCAGAAAGAAAGCGAAAAAATAAAACTCTCCCTTATAGATCCAGATGCTATTTTAAAAGATGGTCTTTACGAACCATTATTTGTTACGAACCGTGAAGAGAACTTACAAACTGTCTTCTTTGAAAAGGAAGGCAAGCAATTAACCCTATCAAACGGTAATGAAACAAAAGATGAAATGACTTACGCAATCGTGGCTTTTAAAGATTGGAAACAAGTTGAAATATTTAACAATAGAAAAGTCGTTTATACTAAGGTTGCACCTGAAACGAGACAAATCTTTAATTTCACATTGCCTTCAGTGAATCAGGAAAGTAATTTTCAACTCGTCGCTTTTCCATTTCCTTTTAAAGTTAGCGAAGAAGATTATGTCAGTCAACAAGTATTCAGTTCCTTTCGCATCGTAATTGAAAATGAAAATAAATAAGTTATACTGTGCACATTACAACAACCAAAAAAGGCCTACTCACACGAGTAGGCTTTTGAAACTACGAAAGTTTCGTCAATAACTGATTTAAATCTTTTTTCGTTTTCGTCGTTAAAGATTTCATTTTATTAATATCGATTTTTTCTTTCTCCGCTCCTACAATTAACGGATACATACTTTGACCGATTGTTTTAGAATCCGTCGGATGTGATGCCTCTAGCTCTTTTTCAATCACATCCCACTTTTCATTAATTTGTTTGCCAAGCTTATTCACTGTTTCCAATTTCGGATTAGCAGCTAACTGCTTGTCCAAACTATCAATTAATGCTACAACTTCTTTAACATTCGTTTTCACAGCAACACTTTTCTTCGGATCTTTCGTTGTCTTTCCGTTATTGTTTGTGCTTGTACTTGTGCTTTGATCTGTTGTTTTCCCGCTAGTCGTTTGATCATTCGTTTTTCCTGTCGTCTCTTTTTCTTTTGTTTTTACATTTTCGTTTTGAGTTGACGTTTTGCCGTTACTTTCTGTCCCTGATGATTCTTTCGTATTTTTTGCATCCTTATCTGTTTTTTCATTTGAAGAAGTATTTGTTTCTTTTTCAGTATCTTTCGTTGTTTTTGACGCTTCATCTGCACTTGTCGTTTTTGCTTCTCCATCATTTTGCGCAGTTACTTGCTCTTTCTTTTCCGTTTCTTTATCTGCTGAAGGACTACAAGCTGCCATAGTAAGCATTGTACCAATTGTTATCGATGCGATAGCGACCTTTTTTAATTTCATATAAATCCCCCTATGTTTTACATAATTTATCCTCCCCTTTACGATTCGATTTCCCCTTAAAAAATCCCTTTTCACACGAATTATCATCTTTCCGACAGTAATCTTCATAATAATACGGACAAAAACCGATAAGCTCATTTTAATATTCGAGTTTCTTCTACTTCATTTTTCTGCTCGCCAGTAAAAGAAAAAGAGTATATTGTCACATTAAGAATTACTATCTTCATATGACGATATACTCTTCTATCAAATTTTTATCTTTCTTGACATTTTATTTATAAAAAAAAATGAAATTTTCTTTCGTTTTTTGTTTCTCAATATTTGTTAACATAATATTTTTATGAATAACCACCATTCGAGTGAATGACTTGCCCAGTAACCCATTTCGCTTCTTCACTTACTAAAAAAGAAATTAAGCGCGCAGCATCCATTGTTTCTCCAACTCTACCTTGCGGGAATTTCCACACTAAATAATGTTTTAATTCTTCTGTAATCCACCCTGTATTTGTTGGTCCTGGATCAACGGCATTAACAGTAATCCCCTTCTCCATCGCTACTGGTGCTACTGACTTTGTAAATGCTTCAATTGCTCCCTTCGTTGCTGCATATGCTAGTTCATCTGGCATTGGACCTACTGACTGCCCTGAAGTAAGATTAATAATACTCCCGCTCGTTTTAAGTGAATAATGTTTTATAAACAATGAACTTAATAACATAGTAGCCCGAACATTAACTGTATAATGTTTATCCAACTGCTCTACATCTAATTCCTCAATTCTCGTATGAGTAGAATACACTGCATTATTAATTAGAATAGATGGATCACCTAACCGTTCTGATACCATATAAAACAAACGATTTGGCGAATAAGACTGCGATAAATTGATTTCTGCCATTTCACATCGCACATCGTAACTTTCAATTTCCTTTTTCAGCAAAAAGGGTTCTTGATCACTCATTCCCCATGGCATCGCTTTATCATACTTTGGCCAGTACGTGAAAAAAATGTCTATCCCCTTTTGAGCAAGCACCTTGCATACAGCTGCACCAATTCCATTCAGACGAGTTGCCCCTGTTACAATTGCTATTTTCTTCACCTTTTTCTCCTCCATCTATACACAGATCCTCTGCATGAATACAGAGGATCTATCTTCTTATTGAATATTTGACAGTATACGTTCAGCACCTAATTTTAATATTTTAATAAAGATATAATTTACAATCGTAAACATTACAAATAAAACGATAAACATAACCCACAGTCCGACATGAAGGAAGAAGTATAATACACTTACTCCCGCTACAATAATTAAAGCTATTAAAATATTAGCTAAAAAATTCCACAATGTTGTATATCGGCTTTTAAATAATTTCTGTTCTGTATCCCAATGTATATCTGCAGTTTGTGCATCCCAGCGTGTACCGATTAAATTAATTAACAATAACCCGTTCGCACTTAGTAAAAACCACAGTAACATGAAAACAGGAGAAATCCTAGCTACAACTGCCATCGTAATACCGAATACTGCTAAAATGATTACATTAATTAACCAAGCAGTGATTGCTTTCGCAAAAAAGATATCCGAAGCCTTTACTGGTAAGTAACGATTCACAAACCAAGAGCTTCCATCTCGCGAAAATGACGTTGTTGCAATGACGTTACTACCCATTAAAAATAACGATGCACAAAGACCAACACCAATTGCGAATCCTGTTGTCTCTGGATTGTTAATATACTCTGTAATAAACTTTAAATTTCCATCTTGCACAAATAAAATAAAGAACAACATAATTGGCATAACGAAAGTTTGTACAATACAATTTAAGAAAAATTGTGGTGTACGGAATAACGTTTTAAATTCTTTTTTCACATACGCTTTTAAATGCGAACTTTGTACTGTTGATTTCTGTAAACCTTCCGCCGAAATAACTTGTTTCTTTGCTGTACTCGTTGAAAGTCCAATAACCCCTTTTAAATATGTACGCTCTGCAACGTAATAAAACAACACAAAGAAGACAAATGAAATAACTGCAAAGATTATTACATATAAAGGTCCCTTCCAATTTGCATTTTCTACTAATGCCACTGCTCCAAAATATGTAGTTGGAAAATAATTTGTCATTTGTACTAAAAGAGAAGATTGATTATTTACAAGGTATTCCGCAGCCCCATCACCAGAAAACGCACTTTTATTTCTCCACTGCATAAATACGTTAATTCCTACAATAAATAATATACTTACGATTCCAATAAATATATTTCCTCGATCTTTATTTTTCGCTATATTTGTATACCTCATAATAATTGTCATCAGTAACGAAGCTAATACTAACGGCACGATTGGGAAGAGTAAGTAAATAAAAATCATATATATGTAATATGTAATAAATGCGCCACTTTTTAAACCGTACGTAATGAAGATTGGTAATAAAATAAATGAACTCATTACGTATTGTGTAATTAATACCGTTAAAAATTTTGCCGAAATAATTTGCGCTGGTTTTAATGGTAACGGCAGTAACATTTCAATATCATTGCTGTAGTAAAATACAGTTAAAATGTTCGTTATACTCATTAAAAATACCCATATACTCGCAATCGCAAGTCCCATTGCAATAATCATTCCCGGCCCTTGCCCTAATTGTTTCAGACCTTCATACATTCCGTGCGTCATCGAACCAAATATTAAAAATCCAACAAATAAAATAGCTGCAAATGAAAATAAATACGCCCATCGCTTCTTCTTATCTGCTATAAAATCTGCGTAATTTAACTTTAATAGTACCTTCGTTAACGTCCAAATTTTACTCATTGCCCGTCATCTCCAAGAACATTTTTTCAAGTGATTCATTGGATTTAAAATGATCTCTCATTTCATCTAAATTTCCTTTAAACTGCAAATTCCCCTTATTAATAATAGCAACCCGGTCACATATTTTTTCCGCTACTTCTAATACGTGTGTAGAGAAAAATACAATCTTTCCTTTATCCGCATGTTCTCTCATCATTTCTTTTAAAATATATGCAGATTTCGGATCAAGCCCTGTTAACGGTTCATCTAAAATCCATACATCTGGCTCATGCACGAGCACACCAATAATAACGATTTTTTGTCTCATACCGTGCGAATAACTTTGAATTTGATCAGATAATGCATTATAAAGATCAAACTTCTTCGCTAAAGACTCTATTCGTTCTTGTCTTACTTCTTTCGGCACTTCATACATATCAGCCATAAAGTTTAAATATTCAATTCCTTTTAAACGTAAAAACATATCTGGACTATCCGGCACATAACCAAACGTCTTCTTCGCTTCCATCGGCTCTTCCATAATATTTTTTCCGTTAATCGTAATAGTCCCTTTGTCCACTCCGTGAATACCAGTAATCATCTTAATTGTCGTTGATTTACCCGCACCATTCGGTCCTAAAAATCCAAAGATTTCGCCGCTAGGTACAGATAAACTTAAATCTTTTACTGCATAGGTAGACCCATTATAACTTTTTGACACATTCGTAATTTCAATCATTCCATCCAATCCTTTCCTTAATTACCAAATAACTATATTGATATTATAGCATACTTCTATTTTAAGATTTTTACATTTTTCAGTTTATTTAACCTTTAAAATAAATATACACCCCTAATCCAACAACTAAAACGACAGCTAGTATAATATAAATCATTGTTAATCGTTTAATATTCCCCTTTGTCGCTTTGCTATAATTTGCATCACCATTCCGCCCAATTAACACCGTCGCAATGACAGTAATCACTACAAGTAATACAACGATCATGATCCAAGTTAGCATTTCTTCCTCCCCCTCCTTACAACCATTTTACAATATTATCCTCTTTATTTCGCAGCATATTTCCTCTTTTTACTATTATTATGAAGCAAACTGGAAAACTATTATTACCATTCCTATCCAATTGTGATATATTTGTAACATAACGTGACTTATTTCTAACAACGTAAGGAGGACCTATCATGAAAACAACTTGGATAAAATATTTAGGATTTCTCGGTTTCTTCGGTTTCCTCGGATTTTTTTATGAAAAAGGATTGTTTACTATGTTCTGTTTCTTCTCCTTTTTCACATCGTATAGAACAGTTCAACACGATGAACTGTTTGAACAAATTGTCAATAAATCGTGCCGCAATGCATTTATCGTTACGTTACTAACTACCGCAATCATTATGTTTATTGAAATGTTATTTCCAAACCCGGCGCTACAAGAAATTGATATCGCTCTTATTTTCGGTACACTCATTCTTACGTTCGGTTTTTCTATGTTCTTTTATGATAAACCTGTTGATGAAATGGAAGATGCACCATGGCGTTCGTAACGAGGATAAAAGAATACCGCGCCAAATTGAACATGACACAAGAAGATTTAGCAAAGAGCATTGGTGTACGCCGTGAAACAATTAGCCACCTTGAAAAAGGTAAGTATAATCCTTCATTGCAACTCGCTCACGATATAGCGAAGGCACTTCATAGTACGATTGATGAGATTTTTATTTTTGAGGATTAATTAAGGGTACAAAATCACCAGAACCACGTAAAAATACCGGCATCCTTCCTATGAAGAATACCGGTATTTCTCATTTATCATCCATACAAAACCGCATGAAATACGCCTAACAGTAAATATTGATCGTCTATATAATCCTCATCATATAGATTCATCTCAATGTAATACATATCTTCCTCAAGACGAATATTCCAATCTGCAGTTACATAGCCGTTTCGTAATAACTTTCCAAGCCCAATTGTAGTTTTGTGAACAACAAATTCTTCTCTCTTATATGTAAAGGTAAATAAGAAATTTGCATCCAATAACTTTCCGTCACATACAAGTATTTCATGCTCTGCATCATTATTATCGATGTACGTTACTAAAATCTTTCTTTGGCGCTGCCTACTTACATCCTTTGCAATGACGCGAATATTTTTCTTAATATCCTTTATTTCATAAATGATATTACTACCAATTTTCGGAATAAAATCCAGCACTCTCATCAGCGTATTTTTATAATAGCCCCTTACTACGCCTACTTGCTCGCTTCCATTATAAACCTCTATCGGCGTCGTATCTGCTTTGCTATCACACGGTCGTTTGTAAGAAATCTGCATCATTCGCTCTCCTCTTAAGTACTGATCAAACGTCACAGGATATTCTATCGCACGCAGTTCCTTATTTAGCTCATATAAATAGCATTGAACGCTCTCTACTAATGTTTCAGTAGAGATACGCTCTTGAAGTTCAAATTCTTGCCAGCTGGAAGAAACATTCCATTGGTTATGATCCTCTTCATAGAAGAAGCCAAGAATGACCTCTTCACGGTCAGCCGTTTCATATTTCATAGGCACGTTTTGCCCGTGTTGAACTTGTTCCATCCACTGACCTAAATAAATGCCCAGCTCCGCAACCTTCATACATGACTTCTGAAAAAGTACGCTGTCACTCGCGAGAATCGTTAATTCCCCTTCAATAAAGCCCTTTGTATAAGCATCATACTTTGGCTCATCCTTCTGCGGAATAGCCTTGTCTAACTCAAATAAAAACTTTAACATTCTTTATTCACCTCTAGTTGTTACACAGTTCATACCTAACATTGCAGCACTCTGAGAAACTATGTATATATACACATTTAATTTATGTATTATAACACGTAAATGACCTTAGTATAGAAACACTATTTTCGCTTTACGAACTCCCTCATAATAGAATAACTATCCTTTTATTATTTTTTCTTGACTTAGAGTTCACTCTAACCATTATAATCAACTCATAGTTCATTCACAATAAAATCAATTGGACAAAATTCAGTAGGGATTGGAATAGCTAAAATCAAAAGTGGCTGACATTATCGCAGACCTGGATATTGTTATTCGAACCTTTGATTTATCTGTTACTACAATTGTATATTAAGGTACTATTCAAATAAAAAACAACAATTTCCTGTGCGTTAAGAAGTAAGTGATTCTTGTTATTTTTTCCTTATTTTACTTTCTCTTAATAGTCGTAAATCTTCTATAATTTATTTAGTACATATAAAAGAGACGGAACCTTAAAATCAGCAAATTAGAAAATAAAACAGGATGGGAGTCAATTATTATGGATCAATCAAATAAGGCATTTAGCCTAGCATTAGTAAAATCGTTAAGAGGAGAACGAGGACATCTTCCCATCAAAAATGCTTTGTCGGATATAGACATGGTGCTTGCGGGAAAACGCAGAGAGGAACTACCTTATTCTATTTATCAATTAGTAAAACACATGACCTACTGGCAAGATTTTCTCTTATTATCCGCCCAGGGGAAGAAGCCTGCATTGCCCGCCCATGTAAAAGAGAGCTGGCCTGAAGAAGAATGTCCTGCCAGTGAAGAAGAGTGGCAACAGATTATTCAGTATTTTCTTCAAGGGATTGAACAGGCATGCACGATTGCCCAAACTGTTCAATTGGACAAAATATTGGAGGAATGGCCTGGTGAAACCACTGGCGGTGTTCTACGAAATATTGCATCTCACAACTCCTACCATTTAGGAGAAATTGTGCTGATCCGCAGATTATTTAGTGCTTGGCCACCACCAACAGGCGGATATCCAGTCTAAACAAGGAAATGGTTCCAACCTATGCCCATTAACTTAAAATTTCGAATTACTTCCAAAACGAAATTTTTACCACTTTACAGTTATTTATGAAAATTAAATTCATTTTTTTCATTATTAGGGAACAAACATTTTTTACTTGATGGAGATAGGGTACAAAAATATACATTTCATCTCCTAACAAAATAAAAAAGATTGCTCATATCCTAAGAGGCAATCTTTTTTTATTTTTAAGCAGTTTGTAATTTGTCATTACAAACTGCTTAAAATATTATTTCGTGTTATTTCTGTTTTCCAAAACCTTCTCCACATTAACCTTCAATTTTAATTCCAGCTTGTTTAAATGGTTCTGATTTTATTTCTGTTTTCTTCAGTAAAATTGTTTTGACTTGGTGCCATCTTTTTTGTTCCATATCTTAGTATATGAAATTATATCGACGATTCATCAAATTTCAACACAATTAAAATGAGGCTGCCTTTTCTTGAACCACTCCCACAATTTCTAAAATTTGCAGAAGACTCTCCACTTCATAAGTCGGCTTAACTTCTGCCCTATTTTCTTTCAAACTCGGATTATACCAACATGTATCAATGCCGTAGTCTTCTCCGCCTTTCATATCAGAAGTTAACGAATCTCCAACCATAAGTACACTTGATTTATCCGTAATTCCAAATTTCTCAAATGCATAATCAAAAATCTCACGTGCTGGCTTTTGATGACCAACTTCTTCAGAAATAATAATATGATCAAAGAAATTACATAAAGGCGAATTTCCGATTCTTGATTGTTGCACCTTCGTATATCCATTCGTAATAATACCTAGCTTGCAATCTTGTAGATTTTCACATAATTGCACAGCACCTTCTATAAGATGTACTTCTTTCCCTAAGTTTTCAAGATATACATCGCTAAATTGCTGCGCATCTACGTCTATATTATGAAGTGCAAATAATTGTCTAAATCGATCTACTGCTAATTCACTTAGCGTAATCATTTTATTTTCTAAATCTCTCCATAATCCATTACTAATCTCTTTATAACTTGCAAGATAATCATTATACCCTGTAGGCATGCCGAACTGTACAAACGCATTGTGTAATGCATTCCTTTCCGTTTCAGGGAAATCTAATAATGTATCGTCTACGTCGAATAGTATTACTTTGTATTTCATGATGTTTTCCTCAACTCCTATATTCTCATAGCTTAATTATAACAACAATAGTAAAAGGAGGCTAATCCAAATCAGCCTCCTTCTCATTATTAATCTTCCAGCAATAACACTTTCATTTCTTCTAACGAATCTTTCGTAAAGCCAAGAGCTTTTTCGGCGTATGCTTCAACTGATCCGTATTGCTTTTGGATTCCATCAATCGCAGCTTGTAAATATTCGGCGCGCGCTTCAAACATTGCACCTAATATTGCTCTGCTCTCATCATTTTGTAATTTCGCACCTAAAAAAGCCATCATTTTTTCATTTAGCTTTTCACGGAATCCGTTACTTAATAAGTAATCTTCCATTACTGTTTTTTCCGGTACACCTAGTAAAAGTAATAAAAGCGCTGAACCAAATCCAGTACGATCTTTTCCAGCTGTGCAGTGGTTTACTAACGGTAAGTTTTCCGGGTTTTGCGCTAAGTTTAAGAAGCTCACGAATGCCTCGTTGCCACTTACGAAATCTTGATTCATTTTCACAAGATACTCACCTGGTTTTCCTAACATAGAAAGGTCACCAACTTGGAAAAACTCATTTATATTTAAGTCTTTCGCTAAGTCTTGCATAACTGGTAAGCACACTTGACGAGCACCCGTAATTTCTGGATTCGGCTTATGCTTCACTTCAAAGTCTGTACGGTAATCACAAATTAACTTTAAACCAGACTTTTGTAAATACGCAATATCCCATTCTGTTAGTCCTGCTAATTCTTCAGAACGGTATAATTTGCCCCATTTCACTTTACGGCCTTCTGTCGTTTCATATCCTCCCATATCACGGAAGTTAAACGCGCCTTGTAATGGCAGTCTACGCTCAGCTACTGTTACTGCTTGTCCATTACTTCCTACTAATCTAAAATATGGACGTTCATTTTCACTCGGGTTTTCAATTGTATATGATAATTCTCCATTTACCGTTGCAAGTAATTCTCCAGTTTCTTCAATATGTTCTGGTGAAGTACTCCAATAAATACGAACTTCTTCTATATTATTTTCCCATTTTATTTGTAACGTATTATCTTCAATTCTTTCTACAGTTGCTTGTAACCAATTTCTTTGCTGCTCCATTCTTTCACCAACGCTTTCTCTTATAGTCAAATCTTACTCTATTTTATTATAGGAATATCTACTTTGTCGTTCTCATTTTTCTTTTTATCTTACAAACAGGCAAAAAGTTCTTTTACTTGTTCAAAATTTGTACATGGATTCCCTCGAAATACGTATGCGATTTGTTCTTTTCCGTTAAGTATTCAAGGAAAGATCGCCAGTTCTCTTGATATTGCTGTATGGTACGGGGCCCGCGTCCTTCCGCATATTTGATATGAATAAACATATTAAAATACTCTTGTAGAGTAGGGCGAGTGTGTTCGGTAATTTCATTTGAAATATCTTTGATTCCTTCGTGTTTCTCCATACCCTTTCACACCTTTACATATTTTATATCTAATTATATAAGGGGAACTGTAGAATTCTCCACGGTACTTATTGGCGGAAAAAATAACAGGGAAAGATCTGTAAGGTAAAAGGTGGTAACATTAAAAAATAAGATATCCAATAAAGTTGAGATATAATATATTATTCGTAATGAAAATATTATATAGTAAAATTAAAAAAGGGGTGAAACATCATTCGAGATTATTTTATACTAGATATTTTTTTGTGTTCTGCACTACTGATTGCATTCATTGTGGGATTGGTTGTTTTTTATAAAAAGAATAGAAAGCGAAAGAAGAGGGGATTCTGGCAAGGGATAGTAGTTCTGTCTATTTTCGTTATCTCTTCAGTTTATTTGTTAGCTTCTACTCTTCTGGAATTAAATTATTATCTAAAAGGAAATGTTAGTAAGGTAGAAGGTGAATGCTATATCACTGTAAATGAAAACCACTATAAATCTTCAAGAGTAGACATTGAAATTGATGATTTGTTCTTAGTAGCAGATCAATTAGAACTCCCAGACATAGAAGAGGATTATTACATGTGTAAAATAGAATATTTACCATTTTCAAAGGAAGTTACCCGTCTGGAGTATGAATGATGTTTAGAAATACATAGGATGATAACGTTAGCCGCTACGTTTCTTTTTACGAAGTGTACACTCTTCTATCATGGTCAGCACTAGATATTGCAAAGCAACATGGATACTAATCAGAATCAAATGATACGAATAGTGATGAACAAATGAAAGGTAAGCGGCACTTATCGGGATTCCAAGAAAGAGAGAACCCCACTTGTTTTTTGTGAAAAAGTAAAGGGATGTAGCAACTAAAACACCGATAAGGATCGCTTCCCAGTAAACATACCAACTTACGTCACGAACAAATATGTCTAAAAAGTAATACATGGATACTCACTCCTTTCAAAAAACTTTCGATAGTTTTTTTCGAATCCTGCCAATTGGATAGATAAGCGTATTGTGTTGGAGGTATTTAGGTTATCTGAAAGAAAACTTATGTCAGTGGATTCACATAATGAATGCATGACTTCTAATTTTCCCCTACAAATACTTCGTATTATGTACCTTTCTCCATGGTTCAATATCTAAACTATGTTCTTCATTACGTTATCAGTCATAGTAATGACTGATAACGTAATTTTACTCATAAAAATGCCTATTAAAAACTTTAAGTAAATTTCATACATATAATTAGATATACACTATTTTTGAGCCCTAACCTCCCGCTAAATGAGTTCGAGAGAGTACATTATTCATCCTTTAAAACTCCCTCACATACCGCTCAGTACAACTCAGCAACTGACATCCGTTCTTTTCAAAAACATCCTTCATCCACTCATTTTGTATATTTGTCTCACCAATATAATAAGATGCACCTATTTCCTTTAAGACAAACATCGCACCTGCAAATAGTGCAGCTTCATATCCCTTGTTACGCATATTTGGAGTAGCTGCGAAGTGCATAAGTTTCCCTTCTTCTAACGTACCTCTTTCAATATGTGGGATTACAACTCCTATCGGCTCTTCACCTACACTCGCTGTTAAACAATGTTCTTTCCAGTGCTCACCAATTTCTTGTAGCATCATGTGTACAAATTGATCATGAGCGACTGGTTCTCCCGTCGCTTCATTCCACAGTGTGTAAAAAGCCTCTTCCCCTACTTCTTCAATTAACTTAAAATCAACTTCACTTTCTACATCTTCTACTTCGTATATATCTTTAAACACAATCATGTTTTCCGTAACATATTCAAATGAATACGTTTCAAAACATTTTTTATACACATCATAATTTGGACTTTTTGAAGAGATTTCAAAATGTAGTTTTTCTAATCCATCTTTTTCAGCTTCAGCAACGCAATATTGCATCATCTCTTCTAATTGCTCTTCTGTAAAAATTTCTGCATTATTTTCTTTTATCATGACAGAAGAAGCACTTCTTCTTATTTTAAAATGTTTTTCTAACTGTTCTATCGTCGTCATATTCTTCCCTCATCTATATCATACTCGAATTTGTAATCGTTCTCCTTGCATGAGCAGGATTGTCCTTGAATATATAGAATACTAGAAAAGATCGCATCTTTAAAGTGCGGAGGAGGTTCTCCATTGGATATTACAGCGCTGCAACAACAGTTAGAGCTTATACAACAAAATGACTATACGCAACTACAACATATAGATGTAAATGAGTTAACTTTGAACATGCTTCAGTATATCGGAACGACTGATAGTTACGTTCGTTACCAACTTATATATAAATGTTTTGCACATTTTATTCATCATGAATTCCTTATGGACGATCAACTGAAATTACTGTTGCAAACTTGTTTAAGTGATGAGTATTTACATTGTGACATTTACTCCCCACATACAGATGGGGTTTTCACACGTTCTTACACTGTTTCGTTAATCGCATTAATACTCCAATTCGCTAACTCACACTACTTTTTTACAGAGGAAGATATCGAGGAAATAAAAAACAAACTTATTACATATACAAACTTAGAAACGGATTTTCGTAGCTATATCGAAAATAAAGGATGGGCTCATTGTCTTGCCCACGTATCTGATGCCTTTACTGAAATTGTTCATAATTCTTATACGACCTTTGAATGGTATGAAGAATTAATTCATTGCTTATTAAATAAAATCTTTATTCCATCTGACCTTTTTCATAATAACGAAGATGAACGCATTGTTACTCCATTATTAGCAATGCTGTATCATGATTTTCCTCAAAACGAGTTAATTTCTATTATTCATAAAAAAATAAAAAGGCTTCCTCAAATTAGAAAACGCCTTTCGCTTAATGAGTATTGTATTTTATGTGCCAACATTAAAACCTTTTTACGCACATTATTTTTCAGAACGAAAGATGACCATAACTTAGCCTTTACAGCACGTAAAACAGAAAGAATGTTAAAGGAACTTCCAAATTATTATTAGCTATAAGGAGACAACTATGGGTTATATTGAAGATATGAGAAATCTAGTAGGAAATCACCCACTGATTTTAATAGGATCACACGCCATTATATTAAATGAAAAAGATGAAGTATTGCTGCAGCTTCGTACAGATTTTAACCGCTGGGGCATTATTGGCGGTGCCTTAGAATATAACGAAACGTTAGAAGATGCTTTAAAACGAGAAGTGTTTGAAGAAACTGGACTTATTATTAAAAATCCAGAACTAATCCGTACATACTCAGGGCCAGATTTCTTTCAAATCTATCCAAATGGCGATCAAGTACACGGTGTACTCGTTGTTTATATTTGCCGAGAATTTCATGGGGAGCTTGTATGTGATAAAACTGAGTCAAAAGAATTACGTTTCTTTCCGCTTGATGAGTTACCTAGTACTCTTCATCCAGTCATTGAGAAGATTCTTCGCGATTTTCATCACTCCAATAAAAAATAGAAATCAAACAACCTCATTTCCCGTCATTACAACGTGAAATGAGGTTGTTGTCATTCACCGTAAATCCCTATTTCCCCAAAATGATATTAACGCTCTCTTTTTACAACTTTATATCCCTTTATAAAAAGGATAGTTATATAAGAAACAATAAATGAAAGAATAGTATACATGCCCACCCAAAAGAAAAATGCTGGATCGTGCACTGTAACATTTAACATAAGAAAAATAAGAAATGTTACTATTGGCATCACATAAAATGTACCTACTTTATATGCTCCAGCTATTGAAACAATACAAACAAGCAATGGATATATACAGAAAATAAAAATGATTTCACTCAACGTTATGTCCCCCTTTCTGCAGAAATAATAGGTTTCTCGTACACATTTGGGGGAACAACAAAATTTTATTTTTTATCAATTATTAGTAAATATAATGTTAGATTGTTATCTCAATCTGATTTCCTTCAGGATCACTTACTACACTTTCATAATAACCATCCCCTGTAGTACGCGGCCCGTTTAGCACTGGGTATCCTGCTTCTCTTAATGTATTAGTTAATTCGTTCACTTTTTCTTTGCTATCTACTGAAAAAGCAATATGCGCATATCCTATTGTTTGTGTTTGTACTTTCTCGTCTATCCCTACCTGCTTCATAAGTTCTAGACGCGCACCGCCTTCAAAAGTTATGAAATAAGATTCAAACTGCTTTTTCGGATTGTGATATAAGCTATTTTCTTCACCACCGAAGTACTGTTTATAAAAATCACGCATTCTTTCTAAATCATTCACCCAAATTGCTACATGTTCAATTTTCATAATCGACACCTTTTCTTTTATGTTATTCAACTGGCAATTGGATGCTTCATTGCCAGTACATTTAATTTTCTTTATTTGTTCTCATAATCATAAGATCAAGTCCAAGGCTTTTTAACCCATATAAATAATCTTCTTTCCAGTTGCTCACTGTTATTTTCGGAATATGTTCTGCCGGAATGTACTGCGGACAACTTTTTACAATCTGATCTATTACAATTTGGTTCACTTCATCATCACAGAAGATGAATCCATGAGGGTTAATAATAGCTATACATGTAGCTATTAAACGAGTAATAGCATCTATATTATATTCCTCTGGATTATTCGAATCTTCACTTCTCAAAGCTTGCAAGAAATTTTTATTATCGTACTGCGGGACGAAAGATATCTCTCCTGAGAAAAATGTGCTTCCGCGTACGACATCTCCATTTACCATAATCCCCGCACCTGGGCCATTTTGACCTGAATACAAATATACAAGAGAGGAATTTTCATTGTTTCCAGTATTTTTATGATAGCCGAGCACTGCAGCATTCATATCGTTTTCTATTACTACTGGTATAGAAAACAGTTCCTCCAAGTGACTTTTCAAATTAAAATTTTGGAACTTTTCATATCCAGGAATATAGAAAATACGCCCATTATCGACAGCACCAGGAACACCAATTGAGATTGAACTTATCTTTGGAAACGTAGCTATAAGACTTTCTATATGTTCTGTTAATACACTTAGACCCGTATCAATTAATGCACTTGAAGTACTGCCTTGTTCTTTTACTTCCCCTAAACAGTTAAAAATTGTATAGTTCGTCTCATTTTTTTCTAAAAATATCGCTAAACCTAACATATATTCTGGATTATATTCATATCGTTTTGCTCTTCTTCCACCACTTGAATCATCTAAACCGGCTAAAGTGACTTCACCGTCTTGTTTCATTTTTTCTATAAATTTACTTATCGTTGGAAAACTGATTTCTAATGTATTACTAAGTTCAACTTTCGTTGCACTACCTCGCTCTAGAAGAGCTGTACGAATGCCGCGAAGGATCGTCTCTTTAATCGATTTTTGAGTAACAAATTGTTCACTCAAATCGCTCACCACCTTAATCAACATACTTATTAAACGCTTTTAATAAGTTGCGTTGACAATATATCATACATCATTTTCTAAAGCAATAGAGATGATATATTTCTACTAGCGGCACTCCGTATTTAAATCGATGCATTCTCTCTCGTAACAGACGATACAATTCCAGACAAGATAACAAATAATAAAACAGCTAGCAAAGCATTACGTATTCCGAATGCTTCTCCAAGTATTCCTAAAAATGGTGGTCCGACTAAAAACGCTGTAAAACCGATGATAGAAACTGCAGCAACATTAGAAGTCGCATTTTCACTGTCATCTCCAGCAGCAGAAAGCCCAATCGGGAAACCTAACGCGGCACCAATCCCCCACAGTACTACACCAAGTGCTAGAAAATATGAGTTACTCCCAAATATGACGATTGTCATTCCTATAATCGCCATCATAATAGTAGCACGCATAACCGCGACACGACCGAATCGATCAAGAAAATAACTACTGCACATTCGAGCTAATGTCATTGCCAATACAAAAATAGTGTACATAATAGAACCTGTTACTACACTTTGCTCATGTCCATCTACCATCACAATAGGTAACCAATCATTTGCACTTCCTTCTGCAAATGCCATTCCAAGCACAAAAAGACCAAGTAAAAGCACCTTTTTTTCCATCCGTAAAGAAGTATGCTTCGCTCGCTTTTTGTTTCGCGATTTCTCCTTCTTTCCTGTCCCATGCGGAAGAAAACGATACAACATACATACAAGTAATACAAACATGACCGAAATCGCAAGAAATTGATACAGAATTGGGATGTGAAGCGAGATGGCGGCAGAACCACTGAGCGCGCCTACTAAAGTTCCTATACTAAAAAAGCCATGGAATTTCGGAAGAAGAGTTGTTCCTAATTTCTGCTCAATGGCAGAACCTTCTACATTCAATGCGACTTCTGCTAATCCATATCCTACTCCAAATACTAGTAAGCTACCAAAAGCCCCCATACTAGAAACAAAATAAATAGTAATACCTAAACAAAGCAATCCAACAATCATAAAAAACATACTGCCTATAATAACGTCTCTAGCTCCCTTACCGTCAATAAAATGACTTGCACTTAGTAAACCAATTATTGAACCGACAGATAATCCGAACAAAATCCAGCCCATTTCTGCATTTGACACTGCTAAAATATCTCGAGTAGCTGCTGTTCTAGAAATCCATGTAGCAAATGCCACACCTGGCAAAGCAAATAAGAGGAATAGAGCATTTCGAGAGGCAAGTAGCGTCTTTGTATCATTTTCCGCAAAATCTTTCTTCATATGAAACACCTTTCAAATTCTCTATACGATAATTTATACTCTAATGAAAACACCTTTTACTCTTCTATCTTTTTAATAACTTTAGCTGGGTTACCACCAACAACTACATTATTAGGTACATCTTTTGTCACAACTGCCCCTGAAGCAATTACAACATTATCTCCAATTGAAATACCAGGGTTAATAATAGCGCCTCCGCCAACCCAAACATTGTTACCTATCTTTACCGGTTTTCCATATTCTTTGCCAGAGTTTCGTTCCACCGGATGTAATGGATGAGTAGCAGTATAAATGTGAACACCAGGTGCAAACATACAATTATCACCGATTCGAACTTCACAAACGTCCAAAATCACACAATTGAAATTTGCGAAAAAGCTCTTTCCAACATGAATATTGTAGCCGTAATCACAACGAAAATCAGGATTAATTTGTGCTTTCCCATCAGCTGAAGAACCTAAAAGCTGATTTAATAATGTAAAACGCCTCTCATCTCCTGTCTCCATCGCCTCGTTATAAAGGCGTGTTAAACGTTTTGCCTCCACCCTATCAGCCACCAATTCTTCGTCATCCGCAATATACATTTCTCCTGCCACCATCTTTTCTTTCTCCGTTTTCATACAATCCTCTCCTTTTTTATTATATGGGAGGCACTTATTAAACATCTTTAATAAGTACCTTTAATTAAACTTATTAAACAAGTTTAATAAGTAACCCTATATTAGCATACTTTTTAATATATGCAACTAATAAGTTCGGAAAAGAAGTGCGAACTTATTGCTCTATGTATCGATATGAAGAATAATTGATATCGAAAAACGAGGGAACGCTCAGCGCCCCCTCTCAAATCCAATCCGTTTTTTAATTTCCGCTAAATTTACCCTCGCGATTTTTCTTGCTCGCTCAGCACCTTTTTCTAACGCTTCATATAATAAATTTGGTTCATTCATATACATAGTGTATTTCTCACGCGGTCCAGCTAACTCACGATCTACAACGCGAAATAACTCTTTTTTCACATCGCCCCATCCGATTCCAGTCTCATACTTTTCACGCATCGACTGTATTTCATCTTCCCTCGCAAACTCTTTATATATCATAAATAATGTTTCTACTTCTTTCGGTTCATTCGGAAGTGAAGAATCTGTTTTGATTTTAAATATTAACTTTCGTAGTTTTTCTTTCTCTGCAAATAACGGGATTACATTCCCATAACTTTTACTCATCTTTCTTCCATCAAGTCCTGGTAATATTGCTCCTTCTTCTTGCACTACATACTCCGGAAGTGTAAATGTCGTGCCGAATGTATGATTAAAATACGTCGCAATATCACGTGCAATTTCAATATGCTGAATTTGATCTTTCCCAACTGGTACATGAGTAGCTTGAAATAGTAATATGTCAGCCGCCATTAAAATCGGATACGTATATAATCCCATATTCACTCCTGCATCTACCTCTAAACCCGCTTCTTTATTTTGCTCCACCTTCGCTTTATACGCATGAGCACGGTTCATAAGACCTTTCGGAGTTAGGCAAGCTAAAATCCAAGCTAATTCTAGAATCTCCGATACTTCTGTTTGTCGATAAAAAATAACATCTTCCCCAAGTCCAAGCGATAACCAAGTAGCTGCTACCTCTTTCGTATAACTGCTGAACTTTTCTGAATCATGCACAGCATTTAACGCATGATAATCCGCTATAAAATACAATGCTTTTCCTTCATTATTCTTTGACATTTGTAATGCAGGTTTAATCGCACCAATATAATTTCCTAAATGCGGATAACCTGTCGGCTTAATTCCTGTTAACATTATTTTTTCACTCACACTAACTCCTCCTTTCTCAAAATAAAAAGAGCCTCTCATCCTTAAAAAGGACGAGAAACTCCCGCGGTACCACCTTAATTAGCTATCATTATAGCTCACTTCAACTTCTTAACGTGAAGTAACCGTCTTTACCTACTCATTTCAGTTAGAAGCTCCAGAGCCCATTCCATATTCATCCCTTACTGATTCCCACCACATATCAGCTCTCTGAAAAGTTTCGAATATGTACTCTTCTCTTTCATTGCTTTTTCGTTATTTTTTACAGTTTATCACATTTCACTTCCAAACAAACCCTAGTTTTCTATTTTATATAGCAGGAATTTCCACTTCAATTGTCTAATGTTATATAGGTTTGCAGAAATATTCGAAACAACTTTGGAGGTTTTTTCATGGTAAAATATATATCAATTTTAGGTTCAACAGGATCCATCGGCACATCTGCATTAGATGTCGTTTCAGCTCATCCTGAACATTTTAAAATCGTCGGTTTAACCGCAAATTATAATATCGATCTTCTTGAGCAACAAATCAAAACGTTTCAACCTCGTATTGTAAGCGTTGCGACAAAAGACTTAGCAGACAAGCTTCGTACGCGTATTTCAGCAAATACAAAAATCACACACGGGACTGATGGCTTAATCGCAGTAGCTACTCACCCTGATTCAAATCTTGTATTAAGTTCTGTTGTCGGTGTTTCAGGATTACTCCCAACAATTGAAGCATTAAAAGCGAAGAAAGATATCGCTATTGCTAATAAAGAAACTTTGGTTGCAGCTGGACATATCGTAACTGAACTAGCGCAACAAAACGGATGTCGCTTAATTCCAGTAGATAGTGAGCATTCAGCTATTTTCCAATGTTTAAACGGCGAAAATAATAAAGAGATTGAGAAGTTAATTGTAACAGCTTCCGGTGGTGCTTTTCGTGATAAAACACGTGAAGAAATGCAAACATTACAAGCTAAGGACGCTTTAAAACATCCAAACTGGTTAATGGGTGCAAAACTAACGATTGATTCTGCCACATTAATGAATAAAGGCTTTGAAGTAATGGAAGCGAGATGGCTATTTGATATTCCGTATGAAAAAATTGATGTAATGATTCATAAAGAAAGTATCATTCATTCTTTAGTAGAATTTATTGATGGATCAGTTATGGCACAGCTCGGTGCTCCTGATATGAGAATGCCGATTCAATATGCGTTTCACTATCCTACTCGGCTACCTTCTTCCTATGAAAAATTAAATTTATTAGAAATCGGTAGTTTACATTTTGAAAAACCAGATTTAGAGAAGTTCCCTTGTCTACAATACGCATATGAATGTGGCAAAATCGGTGGTACTACTCCAGCTGTATTAAATGCAGCAAATGAAATTGCGAATGCACTATACTTAAAAAATGAAATTTCCTTTTTCGATATTGAAAAAACAATTTACAAAACAGTTGAAGCTCATCATAACGTAAAAGATCCTTCACTAGATGCTATATTGGAAGCGGATCAATGGGCGCGCCAATATGCAAATGAATTGTTAATAAAAAAGAGCTAAAACAGTTCCCACTGTTTTAGCTCTTTTTTTCACGTATTCAACTTAACAAATCTATAACCGTGCGTAACTAACACTTTTAATATCGCATATCCTGGAATGGCTAAAATAATGCCCATAATCCCGAATAAGTTTCCGGCAGTTAAAATGATAAATATGATTGTAATCGGATGAATATCTAGCTTTTTCCCCATTACTTGCGGAGAAATAAACTTACCTTCTGCTAATTGTACAACCATCATAACGATGATTACTTTTAACACCATTGCTGGCGAGTCGATAAATGCGATAATTAACGCTGGTGTAATAGCGATAATTGGCCCTACGTACGGAACGATATTTACAATCATCGCTAAAATAGCAAGTAATACAGCATATTTAATACCGATAATAAGGTAACCAATTAATAACATAATACCGATAAACAAGCTCACGATAATCTGCCCTCTAATATACGAGCTAATCGCATAGTGCATATCATCTAGTATTCTCATTGCTGCTGGTTGTCTTTGTTCTGAAATGAACTTTAAGAAGTGCTTCGGCAATTGTTCGCCATCTTTTAAAAGATAGAACAATATAAATGGAACCATTACAAATGTTAAAACAACCTCTGTAACAGTACTCAAAAATCCAGTTACATTCCCAGTTACTGATGATAATGACTTTGTAAAATCAACTGTATATTCTTTTACCATATTCGCAACATTAATATTTAAATTCTCCTGAATTTTACCGAGTAAATTACTTTCCCCAAATCTACGTGCTGCTCGTTCAATCTCATGGCCGAAATACGGTAAGTTATCAATTAATGCATCAATTTGATCTTTAATAATAGGGATAACCGTTACAACTAAAAATACAAATAACCCTAGTACGATTAAATATATGGAAGCTATCGATACAATTCTTGAAACACCCTTCTTTTCTAAAAGCGAAACGAATGGATGCAAAATATAAAATAGTACGCCCGCTAATAGTACTGGGAAGAAAATTGTTTTTAAAAATACGATAAACGGTGTAAAAACAAATGATATTTTTGTTAGCAATAAAATATTAATGAACAATAACGCAAATCCAAGTAATACCGCCAAATAATTTTGTTCTCTAAAAAACTTTCTTAACTTATCTCTTTTTCTTATATTTATTTTCTCCAATGAAACCACCTCTTCGAATGATGAAAAGCCCTTATTCAGGGCTCTTCATCATAATCTATATCTCTATTTCCTTGCAGCTTTCACTACAAATGATACAATAAGAATTAACACGATTGCACCTAATAATGCTGGCACGACATGAATCCCACCAAATGATGGCCCAAAGGATCCAAATAATCTACCACCTAACGAAGCACCTAATAAACCTGCGATAATATTTCCGAACATACCACCTGGGAAATTTTTACCCGTTATAGAACTAGCAATTGCACCTATAATAGCACCAACTATTAATGTAATAATCCATCCCATTTTTAGTCCTCCATTTCTATTATAGTTTGTATGATTCAATACAAACATATGTATTTATCATTGCTAATCATATTTCACTATAGAAATATACTTACTACTATTTTACATATGGAGATACATATATTATATGCAAAAAAGAAAAATATTGTCAAACTCACCCATAAATAAAATATATTAATATACCATATTTAAAGGAGGCTTCATTTTCTATGATTCTTAAGTTAAACTCCTGTTCTTTTGAAGTAGCAACATCCATTTTACAAGTTCAAATTCCAGCTTATAAAGTTGAAGCGGACTACTTAAATAGTACTGCCATACCTCGTTTATATGATACTGTAAACGATATTCAAAGTTGCGCTGAAACATTCTATGGATATTTTTCTGAAAATAAACTTGTCGGTTTTATTTCTTTTGTACAAGAAGAAAAACTAATCGATATCCACAGGTTAGTTGTATCGCCCGATTCTTTTCAAAAAGGAATCGCAACGAAACTCCTAATTTATATATTTAACATGTTCCCTTCTTCAATGACATACATTGTACAAACGGGTAAAGCGAATACCCCTGCTATTAATTTATATAAAAAACACGGATTCATTACAGTATCAGATACAATACTTCCTGACGGTATGATTCTTACGCAACTCAAAAAGACAGAAAAAACAAAATAATTTGACTTGTTCACTCCTTTATGTTATTTTTTACTTTATAAAACCTTTTGCTGAGTCCAAATTTTGGAGCGGGGGAACCAATTTTGTAGCTATGCTACTTGGGGCGAATCTTTTTTAAGTAGGGAAACTCTCACTTCCCGAGTCCGACAGCTAACCTCGTAAGCGTAATGGGAGAGGAAGGTGCTTTTTGCCTATGTTACACATTTTGCCTCCTTAATTATAAATATGGGATCGATATCAAATAGTCACCTATATTTATAGAAAAGGAGAATGTATTATGTTACGTTTATCTGATCATGCAATAAAAATGATGGAGCAAAGACTTCGATTAGAACAACATCGCACATATCAAGCAAATAAAGTTGTAGATAACTTACATCACAAATACTTCTTTCAACATATTTTTCAGCCGAAAAGATAAAGAAAATGTTTATTTAATATTAAAAAACACAAGGTGTGTCTTACAAAGACATTTCTTGTGTTTTTTATATTCTTTATAAAATTCTCACTACATTTAAACTTGCCGTAATTGCACCTGCTATAGTGGTCACATGCCCTACACCTAACGGGCCATTTTGTAATATTAATGTTGAATTAGCACTCGTTACATTCACAAGAAGTGTATTTGAAATGGCTGGTTCGATTACTACAGTTGATGTCGTTACGTTTTGTAT
The DNA here is from genome assembly GCF_000836715.1 of Bacillus sp. L_1B0_5. Lineage (NCBI taxonomy): Bacteria > Bacillati > Bacillota > Bacilli > Caryophanales > Bacillaceae > Bacillus > Bacillus sp. L_1B0_5. The sequence continues at coordinate 97,630 of NZ_JXIS01000047.1, forward strand.
AAAACTCCCTGTTAGTTGCGTTCCATTTAATAGCAATCTAACAGATACTGTCTCATTCCCCCCATTTGCATCCCCTTGAAAATAGTAGCTTACTAAATATATTCCTGGCGTCGCTACTGTGACTGTCGTAGCACTAGTTAAAGATACACCAGTGCCATATACAGTGGACCCTGAATTAATTGGAATGTTGGCATTTGCAGCAATTGTACTTGTTGATGTAGAAAAGAAATATCCGCCACCTGTCGATATAGCAGATGATCCGGTTGCTCCTGTCAAGCCAGTTGGACCCGTGGCACCTGTTGGACCCGTTTCCCCCGTTCCCCCTGTTGCTCCAGTGATTCCTTGTATGCCTTGTATTCCGGTCGGTCCAGTTGCACCAGTCGCTCCCGTCTGGCCGGTTGCTCCCGCCTGCCCTGTTATCCCTTGTGGACCTTGGATTCCTTGTGGGCCTTGGGGACCCGTTTCTCCCGTCTGGCCGGTTGCTCCCGTTGGACCGGTTATCCCTTGTGGACCTTGGATCCCTTGGATTCCTTGGGGACCCGTTTCTCCCGCCTCGCCGGTTGCCCCCATTGGTCCCTGCACTCCTTGCAAACCTGTTAAACCGGTTGCTCCGGTTGGTCCCTGTACTCCTTGCACTCCTTGGATTCCAGTTGCTCCTGTTGCTCCGGTCGCCCCTGTTGCCCCTGTTGCTCCAGTCGGACCGGTTGGACCCCCTGGTGATCCTGCTGGACCGGTTGGACCGGTTGGGCCTCCCGGTGGACCCGTTGGACCTGTTGCTCCTGTGGGGCCTGTTGCAGAACCTGTCGGACCAGTTATCCCAGTTGCTCCTGTCAGGCCGGTTGGACCGATTTCACCTTGCACTCCTTGGATTCCTTGAGAACCTGTTGGACCTACCTGCCCCATTTCTCCCTGGGGACCTTGTAAACCTTGAACACCAGTTTCTCCTTGTGGCCCTATTAGACCCTGTTCCCCTTGAATCCCTTGAGAACCCGTTGGGCCGGTTGGACCAATCGGACCCTGTATTCCTTGTATTCCTGTTACACCTTGTAAACCACTACTTCCTAAATTACCTTGCACACCTTGTATACCAGTATTTCCAGTTGGACCGGTTGGACCATTTTCTCCTTGCACTCCTTGTATACCTTGTATTCCTGTTGGACCTGTTAAACCGATTTCACCTTGTATTCCTTGTATGCCTTGTATTCCTGTTGAACCAGTTGGACCAATTGGACCAGGAATTCCTTGTATCCCTTGAATACCAGTTGGACCAGTCGGACCTCTTTCACCTTGAATTCCTTGAACACCTTGTATTCCCTGTGGCCCTCGTTCTCCCATAGGTCCTTGATTACCTTGAGAACCTTGTGGTCCAGTTAAACCCGTTGGGCCTGTTGGACCATTTTCTCCCTGCACCCCTTGCACTCCTTGTATTCCTTGAGGACCAGTTGGACCGATTGGACCTTGTACGCCTTGTATTCCTTGTGGTCCAGTCGGTCCACCTAAAGAACCGGTTGGACCGGTTGGTCCAGTGGGCCCCGTAATACCTGGCGGTGGAAAAGGAATAGGTGCTTGAAACTTACTACACTTATCTTGATTCTTCACAAGCATCTCCTCCCGTTTGTAACGCATCAAACTATTTGTAATATGTTTAAGCTAGCTGTTATTACTCCCGCTAATGTCGTTACATGCCCAATAGCTAATGGACCATTTTGTAATGACAAGGTGGAATTTGAAGAAGTAACTTGAATTATCATCATATTAGAAATCGCTGGTTCCAATACAAAACCTGCTGTAACATAAAAAATAAAACTCCCTGCGACTTGTGTTCCGTTTAACGTCAGCCTTACTGAAATCGTTTCATTCCCACTAGTTGGATCACCTTGAAAATAATAACTTACTAAATATATTCCCGGCGTACTCAACGTTACAGTTGTTGCACTTGTTAAACTAATTCCTGATCCAAAAATTGTAGAACCAGAATTGATTGGTATTAGCGCATTCGCTGCAATTGCACTCGTTGCAGTGGAAAAGAAATAACCGCCCCCACTAGGTAAACCAGTCGCTCCAGTCGCTCCTACTATTCCCGAGAAGCCTATTGATCCTACACTACCAGTTGCGCCTGTAGGTCCAACCGCTCCATTTTGTCCCTGACTACCTTGCGCTCCAACTGGCCCTGTACTACCACTAATCCCTGTTGTTCCTATTAATCCAGTTGGGCCCTGCACTCCTTGGACGCCTTGTATTCCTTGTATTCCAATTACTCCCGTTGCACCTGTATTGCCTGTCGTTCCCGTTATTCCTTGTATTCCCGTAATCCCTTGCACTCCTTGCACACCTTGTGGTCCAGTTGCCCCGGTTGCTCCAGTAGCTCCAGTTTCACCCGTTGCACCAGTAATTCCAACATTCCCTTGTGGGCCCTGGGGGCCTTGACTACCTTGTGCCCCTTGGACCCCTTGAGGGCCAGTTATACCGACTTCCCCTGTATTTCCTTGAGGACCTCTAATTCCTTGTGCACCAGTTGGACCTATTACACCTTGAATACCTTGAATACCTTTAGGACCTTCTGCACCTGTTGGACCTATTACTCCCAGCAGACCTTGTATTCCTTGAGAACCTTCTGCACCTATTGGACCAGTTATACCTGGGTTACCTTGAGGACCTTGTGCCCCTTGTACTCCAACTGCTCCAACTACACCTTGGGAACCTTGTGCTCCCCTTACACCTTGAGGACCTGTTGGACCTGTTATACCTCGCACTCCTTGCGCTCCAATTGAACCTATCCCTCCGCTTACACCTATTGAACCAGTCGCTCCCGTTGGACCCGTTGGACCTCCTGGTGGACCGGGTGGACCTGATGGACCAGTCACTCCACTAGATGGACCAATTGGACCGGTTGTTCCCGTCGGACCGCCCGGTGGTCCTTCTAAGCCTTGAATACCGATACTACCCGTCGCTCCCGTTATACCTCTTATTCCCTTTATCCCTTGAAAGCCTGTTGCTCCCGTTATACCTTGTATTCCTTGCGCACCTTGTGGACCTTGTAAACCTATTGCACCTGTTATCCCCTTTATTCCACTTATACCTTGGGCACCTTGTATTCCAGTAGAACCAGTTGGACCCACTTCACCTTGTATTCCTTGAGCTCCTTGTGGGCCTTCCTCTCCAGTAATTCCTTGTATCCCTTGGAGGCCGTCTTCTCCTTGTATACCAGTAGCCCCTTGCTCCCCTTGTATTCCTTGAACACCTTGAGGACCTTGGGGGCCAGTTACACCTGAGACTCCAGTTATGCCTCTCTCTCCCTGCATTCCTTGTGCTCCCGTTTGTCCCCGCTCACCTATTTCCCCTTGTATTCCTTGTGTGCCTTGTATACCTTGACTACCAGCAGGGCCCGTAGCGCCTTGGATTCCTTCTAATCCTTGTACTCCAATATCACCAATTGGACCTTGGTTTCCGATTAATCCTTGAGCACCTTGAAGACCAGTTGGGCCAGTTATACCTTGCTCTCCTGTATCACCAATAGCTCCTTGTATTCCTTGTGCTCCTGTTGTCCCTCGGGGACCTTGTATCCCCCTGATACCTTGAGGACCTTGGGGCCCAGTTGCTCCCGTCGGTCCAGTCACCCCTGTAGGACCAACAGGACCTTCATGCCCTCCAGTTGGACCGATTGGACCACTATTACCTGTCGGACCAGTTGCTCCTATAAGCGGAAGAGGCAGTGCCACTCCGAATTTTTTGCAATTTCTATGATGACGCACAACAATCCCCCTCCCCAAAAATAATTACACTTTTTATATGAAATGCATTTTTATAACAAAAGTACACATTTAACCTCAATTTTATTAAAATAAAGAAGCCTATCATTTTTTTGAAATGATAGGCTTCTTTTATAAAAACAGTTTACTTTCTAGCTTTCATAATAAAAGTAGTCGGCACCATTCTAGCTTTATATAAAGAATAATATTTCGTAGACGGCTCAGCTAGTTCTTCATTAAACAAGCTCGATGGTTCAGGCTCTTCTATTCTCTCAATTTTAAATCCTGCTCTATTTAACTCATTTATGTATGTACTTATTTTTCTCTTATATAATGTCGCTTGTACATTTTCTCCTTTAAATGTTTCAAACGTAATAGGAGTTTCTTCGTGATAAGAAGAATGTAAAACAATCTTCTCTGTTCCGTACAGCAAGTTTGAATATATTGGATGCTCCCAGCTAAAAATAAAGCTTCCTCCTGGTTTTAAATATGAATAAATAAGTTCTAATGTTTTTTCTAAATTTGAAGTCCAACCTAATGCATAGATGGAATAGACAATATCAAAATACTCTTTTGGAATTTTTGTCTCTTCTTCCATTGCCCCACAGACTAACTTTGGATTCCAATCCTTTAACGTTTTATTCGCTATTTCAATTTGTGCACTCGAAAGATCAAGCCCCCATAATTCCTCTGCCCCTTGTTCCGCTATATATTGCAACGAATGTCCACTTCCACACCCAATATCAAGAACTTTTTTATTTCTAATTGAATCGAACAAATGAATTTCATCTTCAGACGCTGTATATGGGCCATATTTCGGTAAACAATCCATTTGAAAGAAATAAGGTGCAACTGTATCCCAACACTTTTTATTTAATGCTAACATTTGCGTACCTTTCATATTCTACATTCCCCCATCCAATTTTCTTTCCCTAATATAAATTAGACATTATAACCCGATCTCCCTTTTCTCTTTGCTCGGTAGTTTTTCACTTTTGCAATCGTACCGCACGCTCTTCCTCCTTCTTCTCCAGCGTACATACCGCACCATCTTTTACTTCCATTTCGTGAATTGTCATAAAATACCCAGCGGCAATCTGGACATGCTTTTAACCTCCCCCATAAATTTTCTTGAACTGCTATTAAAACAATGCTTAATACTTTTGTATATACAGTTTCTTCGTGTATTGGTTCATACGTAATACCTTTCATATCTTCCATTACATGTACATGAAATGGATATTTCTCTAACCACTTTTGCAATGATCCTTCACCTTGAATTGCCGCCCGAATATCTTCTCGAAAACTTTTTAATTCTTCTATCGTATGAAATGGAAACTCTTCATGAAAATATTCTTTCATAAAAAGCTTTATATCCTCTTCTGTTTGTAGCAAGTCAATTGGCTCTCTCGTATCGTTTGGTATTTTCCATGTATTTAAAAATTCCCGAATATATTCTAGTTCATTTGGTGCATTTTGATTCAATTCCATCCACCTTCTTCTTAAAATTTACTTTTTTCTGACTTTATGTATAATTATAATATAAAATAGTTAACCGTTAAATCATTTTACTGGTTACAATATTAGGAGGAGTTCTATGAAAAGTTTCCCAATACCGATACGTTTCATGCTTATTTCTTCATTTTTTATGTCTTTTGGGTATTTTGCGGTATACGCATTTTTAGCTATTTACCTATTAACCTTTCTTCATTTTTCAACTTTGCAAGTAGGGACAGTGTTAACGGTTATGATAATTACATCACGCGTTATCCCTTTATTCTCAGGATTAATCGCTGACAAAATAGGATATATCATTATGATGATAGCTGGATTATTTTTAAGAGGAATTGGATTTATCGCTTTAGGAATATGCTCTGATTTCTATACCATTTCTATTTCTTCTGCACTTATCGGCTTTGGAACTGCATTTTATGAGCCTGCTGCGCGCGCCATATTCGGCTCACAACCAGCTCATACAAGAAAAAAATTATTTATATATTTAAATCTTAGTTTTAATTGCGGTGCAATAATTGGACCAATTGCCGGAGGGTTCTTACTCTTACTCGATCCAATCTACGCTTTTTCTCTAACAGGATCTCTTATGCTGTTATTCGCTTTTATCTTTTACTTACTTAAAAATCACTTCCAAGTCACTACTGAAAACACGTCTATTACATTAGGAATACAGGCCATCTTACAAAACAAGTCTTTCCTTCTGTTTTCCTTTATCATGATTTTCTTCTACATTATGTTTACTCAGCTTACTGTCGCACTTCCACTTCATATGAAAAACATTAGTAATAGCAATCAACTTGCTACACTCGTTATTACGATAAATGCGATAACAGGCGTCATATTTATGGTATTATTCCGAAAATTATTCCACAAATACAACACACTTTCGATTATTAAATACGGTGTTTTATTAATGAGTATTTCCTTTTTACTCATTCCTTTATTTCAACACCCATATTGGCTCTTTATTTGTGTAATTTTATTTACAATCGGTGAAACACTCGTATTACCTAACGCTGATATCGCTATTGCAAATTACAGTAATGAATCATATACAGCCACTTTCTTCGGATTTTATCAACTATCACTCGCATTTGGCTTTATCATCGGTAATTATACCGGTACATCTTTTACAGCCAACTTAAGCGGAATGTATACACCATGGCTTATTTTCGGTGGAATAGGACTTATTGGTTTTATTTCATTACATATTTTAAATATGAAAAAGGATTTCCTAAAGAAGATATATGCCTACTGTAAAAATACTAATTTACGGCAATAAGTAAACTTTCATTCTCCCTTAAATTGGATATACATCCTGTTTCATTTTACATATTATGGTACAATCAAGAGGGTACTAACTAAACATTTACGCTCCACACTAGTAATCTAGCAATACCAAAATCAAAAATCACATGGAATTGAGGGATGTTATGAAACAGAAATTAGCTGTTCTTCTATTCACTGGAATCATATTATCAGGATGTTCAACTATAGCAGAGAATTCTTTAGAAAGCGGGAAAGGCAGTATGAAATTATTAACACCAACGATTACAGCAAAAGACAATGAATTAGAAATTAAAACTAAAGGCATTGATGAAAATAAAGTAACTTTTATTTATGTTGCTAATAAAAAAGTGTTGGAACAAAAACTAAAAAATGGTGAATCCTACAAACTTAACATTAAAGATATCGAACACGCTCATAGGACGGACTACAAACCAAAAGTTCAACTTTTACAAACGAAAGACGATGATGATGATGGAGAAATAGTAACCTTCAAACAAGTTAGATATACAGTTAAAAACTGATTTTAAAGTTGTTTCATTATAAATGTAACAAACGAAAATATACTTTTAACAGTAGATAAATGTAGGGGGTGCTAACATGAAAAAACGATGGATTTCTTGGTGGATTGGTAACATATTTTGGATTATCATTTTTGGAATATGGGCAGCTATTATTTGGCTACGAGATGTTGATGGTGCTGGTGTTACTCAAACACCCGAAATTAAATCAATATCACTTATCGTTTTATTAATCGCGTTTATTATACCGGTATTTATTCAAGTTGTATGGCTAATCATTAATTTGAGAATGAGTAAAAAAAAATAATTATACGATTTAGTTTTTTTAATTAATAGATGAATATTTCCCATAAAAAAAGAGAGGAATCCACATCAAAATAGATTCCTCTCTTTTACAATTGGACTTATACTGCGCTTTTAATACAGCACTACTCCTCTTTTTTACGATGCATGTTCATCTTTCTTCTTCATTAACGCTCTCTTCTTCATCGCCTTCGTTAAATATCCACCTTTAAACGAGCGAATTTCATACGAAGACATAAACGCTTTCGGTGCAATTTCATTAATGATTTCTAAAAGCTCTTTCTCTCTAGAACGCTTTGCGACGATATCTAAGCGATAACGTACAGAATTAATTCCTTCACCTTCAAATACTGTAACACCAAATCCAGAATGGCGTAATTCATCTACTAATTCATTACAACGGTCTAGCAAACTAACTTGATACGTAATATAACCAATTGCTAATTTATTCTCTATATAACCGCCTAATAACAGTCCCGTACTAAAGCCAATGACATAGGCAACGATGTTCATCCAATTTGATAAATCTTGAAACACAATACCTAAACTGACAATGTAAATAGCTCCTTCTAACAATCCAACACCAGCAGCGGATCTTGTTTGATTCTTTACAAGCAAAATCGTACGGATTGTTAAAATTGGAACGTAAATAATTTGAAGCACAAAAATAAGTAGCGCTTGTAACATTGGTATCCACCTCTTTCAAAAAGTCTTTTGTCATAATAACATACATAACCTTTAGAAATCGATGGGTTTTTTAAAATTTTTTTATTATTTTTCATACTATTGAAAAACGCAAAAAAGAAGCGTATTATATTTGTCGTTAATTTGATTACTGGTATAATATCGCTAAACTAAAAAAGGAACCCGATTAGGTCCCTTTCATCATAGCTCTATGTTTTTCGAAGCATGTTCCCTTTGTTTCTCTTCTTCTTTCACTAATTGCATATTTGCATAAGCTAAATTTGCAATCATTAAAAAGTGACCACCTAAAATCCCTGTACCGAATGCCCACATTTCCATTTCATGCTCAATTTCATACATGATGATAGCTCCTAAAATAGCAGCTGCAAATCGGTTTAAAACTCCTAATCCAGGAGCCTTTTCCTTCATTACAATACTTTTTCCAAGCTTCTCCACTCTGCGAGCTAATAACCAAAGACAATAGGCACTTACTGCTAATCCAATACCAAACCCTGTCACTTGTTTTCCAAACGGAGTAATCGTCCACATAAGTAGTAAACCACTAAAGATCACATACAATTGTAATCGATATACACGTAAGGCTTCTTGAATCAAAATATCCGCTCCTAAGTTCTCATTTTTTGTACTTTAGAAGAAAAGCAGCAACTTACACAGTTGCTGCTTTCTCTTCTTCTTGTTCTTGTTCCATCTTACGAATTTCAACACGTTTAATTTGGTAAGCGTCTTTTTCTAAAACTTTAAATTCATAACCTTCTGCCTCAACGTGTTGTCCTTCTTCGATTTCATGATTTTGCATCATAATCCATCCACCGATTGTATCTACATCATCTTCTTCGATGTGTAATCCAAATAAATCTTTCACTTCTGAGATAAGCACTTTTCCATCAACAATGATATGTTGCTCGTTCACATGTTGAATTGGTGGTGCTTCATCTTCATCATATTCGTCACGAATTTCGCCGACGATTTCCTCCAAGATATCTTCAAGCGTTACAATTCCGGCTGTTCCTCCGTACTCATCATATAAAACAGCCATCGGAATTCGCTTCTTCTGCATTTGAAGTAATAAATCGTGAATTGGAGTCGTTTCCATCACTTCAATAATCGGACGCATATACGAGCGAATAGATGATAAATCTTTTTGATCCTCGGTCATATATCGAATAAAGAAATCTTTTACGTTGACCATACCGATAATATCATCTTTATCTTCTCCAAAAATCGGATAACGTGTGTATCGCTCATTTTGGATTACTTTCATGTGTTCTTCTACTGAATCTTCCAGGTAGAAACCAATGATTTCTGTTCGCGGTACCATAATCTCTTTTGCAATACGATTATCAAATTCAAAAATGTTATTTACATACTTGTATTCAGCTTGATTAATTTCGCCACTTTCATAGCTATCTGAAAGGATAAGACGTAATTCTTCTTCTGTATGAGCTACTTCATGTTCTGAAGCTGGCTTTAAACCAAATAAACCAGTTATCACACGAGCTGAACCGTTCAATACCCAAATAAATGGATACATTACTTTATAGAACATCATTAATGGACCTGCCAATAATAACGTTACCCTTTCAGCCTTTTGAATTGCCATCGTTTTTGGAGCTAATTCTCCTACTACAACGTGTAAATACGTCATAATCATAAAAGCAAGACCAAATGTTAATACTGATGAAATAGAAGGATTTAAGTTCCATTTCTCAAATAACGGGTGTAATAACTTTTCAATTGTCGGTTCACCTAACCAACCTAATCCCATAGCTGTAACTGTAATACCTAATTGACAAGCAGATAAATATTCATCTAAATTTGTTGTTACCTTTTTCGCTGCTAAAGCACCGCGTTTTCCTTCCGCAACAAGCTGATCGATACGGCTTGAACGTATCTTTACAATCGCAAACTCTGCTGCTACGAAAAATCCAGTAAATGCGATTAAAATCGCAACCATGACTAAATTAAATATTTCCAATGAATCCCCTTAGTTAAAAAACTAAGGTGTCCACCTCCTGTATACTATAATGTTTTCTTATTTGTTTGTTAGAAAACATAGCCCGATACAAAAATTAAAGAGGTCGGATTTCACCTATTCTATAATAATAGAGCAAGTGTCTGTATTAAAGCTGTCGTTTGACCAGATAAAGATTTCGATATTTTTTCACGTTGTGAATCAGTCAATTCATCTAAAAGCGGCTTTAACTCTGTAAGCTCCACTTCTAATCGATGAATATGGTCTGTCACTTCATTCACTTGTTTCGAAACGTGTTCATTGATACCGAGCAGCTTCTTCTTCTCCTCGATTTTCTCTTTAATCTCACAAAGCGGCATATGCATTTCTTTGCACTTCTCAATAAATTGTAATGTCTCAAATGCTGTTTCGTCGTAATAGCGATAATTAGATTGAGATCGCTCCGCTTTTAAGATACCTAGATTCGTATAATAATCAATCGTTCGTTTCGACACGTGAGCCATGAGAGCCAACTGTCCGATTCGATACACCTTCCCAACGATCTTCCCCCCTTGTTTATATTACTTACATCATACAACACATAAACTGTACAGTCAAACGTGACGGTTTATTATTCACAATTTATACATAATTCCAATCTCCAGCTATTATTATTCAATACGAGTAATCTACACTCATACAATAAAATTACTAAACTATTACCTAATCACTACATTGTCTGCACCTTTTAACCTTTCTTATTTAAAAGCATATCCTACTAATAATGATTGCTTGTATAGGAGGAAATTAATATGAAAAAGACAATCATTTCTCATTTTTATAATGAAGAATACCTACTTCCATGGTGGCTTATGCATCACACGAAAATATTCGATCACGGCATTTTAATTAATAGAGGGTCTACAGATCGTTCCGTAGAGATTTGTAAACTATTAGCACCCCACTGGGAAATACGAAATTCCAGATTTCTTGAGTTTGATCCAACTAATACTGATATTGAAGTGATGGAAATTGAAAGAGAAGTTTCAGGTTGGAAAATCGTTTTAAATACTACTGAATTCTTTTGTTGTAATAGTACTGAAGAATTTTTTTCATCTCTCCATACACTAGGCCAAAACATGTATGCGATTAGAATGATTTTAATGATAGATAATCATAATTATAATTATTCAAAGCCTAGATATTCTATCCCCTTAGTAGAACAGCGATACCACGGTGTCTTCCCTTATAACCCAAATCTCGGATGTGCTTGGAGATTTATTCACAATCATCTAGACGGTGCATATTTACCTGGTAGACACCATTCGCGGCATGGATATATAATTTATGACTATCCTTCATTTATTTTAAAATTTTATTTTAGCCCTTGGAATGAACAATCAAAGGCAAGAAAATTACAAATTACACCTACCCTTTCAAAAAGGGGTGTTCAAATGGGGCTTCAAACACATTACGGTCAATCTCCTGAAGTACTGGACATACGTTTTTTAGAGCTTAGTAACCTAACACAAGACCTCCGTCATAACCCTGAATATCAAGAATTATTCCCAAAATTCAAACTGTAATATTTTCTGCATCGTCATCACCTCAAACATTTTCATTCGCTTAATCAAAAACAATCTCATTTGCATAAAACATGAATACTGTATAAATAATAAATTTTTATTTTAGGAGGAAAAAATGAAAGCTGTTATTCTTGCTGGTGGGTACGGTACAAGAATTGGGGAAGAAACACATTTAAAACCGAAACCTATGATTGAAATTGGAACAAAACCCATTCTATGGCACATTATGAGTTTGTATAGTCATTACGGGATTACTGAGTTTATTATTTGCTTAGGCTATAAAGGATATGCAATTAAAGAGTTCTTTCTAAATTACAACTTACACATGTCTGATTTCACAATACAGTTAAACGATAATACAATTACTAGCCATTCTCATTGTGTAGAACCATGGAAAGTTACACTAATCGATACTGGTGTAAATACCGAAACGGGTGGCCGAGTGAAAAAGATTCAAAATTATGTCGGAGACGAACCTTTCTGCCTCACTTATGGTGATGGATTAAGTAATGTAAATATAAAAGAACTTATTACATTTCATAAACAACATGGGAAAATGGCTACTGTTACTGCCGTACAACCTCCTGGTAGATTTGGTTCTCTCATATTAGATAAACAGTCTGTAACATCTTTTCAAGAAAAACCATTAGGTGATGGCGGATGGGTTAACGGTGGATTTTTCGTTTTAAATCCTGAAGTTTTCAATTACATTAGTGGAGATAAGTCTGTTTTTGAAACAGACACTTTAGTTCAGTTAGTAAACAAAAATGAATTGGCCGCATATCAACATTCTGGTTTTTGGCATCCGATGGATACATTGCGCGATAAAAATAAATTAGTCGAGCTATGGGAAAGTAATAACGCTCCGTGGAAGGTTTGGTAATATGGCTTCATCATCTTTTTGGAATAAGAAAAAAGTATTTATTACGGGACATACTGGATTTAAAGGCTCTTGGCTCACCCTTTTCTTAAGTTCTTTAGGCGCAGAGGTAATTGGATACTCTTCTCACCCTCCATCAATCCCTAATCTTTTTGAACAATGTAACGTAGCAAAAGAGTGCACGACAATGAAAGGCGATATTACAGATTATGATTCTTTATTCCATGCCATAAATCAGCATAAACCCGACATAGTATTTCATTTAGCAGCTCAGCCAATCGTAACCACTTCATACAAAAATCCCATTAATACATTTAAAACGAATGTTTTAGGAACTGTTCACGTACTAGAAGCGGCAAAATACAGCGAAAGCGTACGTATCATTATTAATGTGACAAGTGATAAATGTTATGAAAATGACGGGAGTGGCGACCGAGCATTTGTGGAAAAAGACCGACTAGGAGGCTTTGATCCTTATAGTGCTAGTAAAGCTTGTGCTGAACTAGTTGCAACGTCATATCAAAAATCATTCTTCCACACTAACACTCTTAAACTTGCCTCAGTCAGAGCAGGTAACGTCATCGGCGGTGGTGATTGGGCAGAAGATCGATTATTCCCAGATATCATTCGTGCATATTTACAAGATGATACATTAAATATTAGAAACAAAAACGCTATTCGCCCGTGGCAACACGTATTAGACCCTTTACACGGCTATATTCTTTTAGCTGAAAATCTTTGGCAAGACGCCGAATATGCAACAGCGTGGAATTTCGGCCCGTTGAACGAACCTAACAGAACAGTTTATGATGTCATTCAATCTGTAATAAAATTATGGAATAAACAACTAACAATCCTTTTCCCCTCTACAAATACTCCTTATGAATCACCTATCTTAACACTGGACAGTACAAAAGCAGTAAACAAACTCGGCTGGACTCCTAAGTTATCAACAGATCATTCTATCGCTTGGACTGTTGATTGGTACAAAAAATATGCATCTGGTGAAAATATAGAATCTTTCACACGACAACAAATCGATGCATTCAAAAATTTATAAGGGGGCTATAAAATGGAACAGAAAAAATGCCGTTTTTGCCACTCATTACTAACCAACACTTTTTTAGATTTGGGCGTTTCCCCTCTCGCTAATTCATTTGTAGCTCCTGAAACTTCATATAAAATGGAACCTTTTTATCCGCTGCACACATTTGTTTGTCACTCTTGTTTACTCGTACAGCTAGATGAATTTGAATCCCCGCAAAATATTTTCCATAACTATTTATACTTCAGCTCTTACTCCTCAAGTTGGCTACTACACGCTAAACAATACGTAGAAATGGCGATTAAGCGTTTCAACTTAACGAAACATTCAAAAGTAATTGAAATTGCAAGTAACGATGGGTACTTATTACAATACTTTCAAAAAGAAAATATCGAGACGCTGGGAATTGAACCAGCAAAAAACGTAGCAGACATCGCTATCCAAAAAGGAATTCCTACTCATGTGAATTTTTTCAGTAATGACTTAGCAACAAAATTGCCACAAGCTGATTTAATCGTCGCAAATAACGTATTAGCGCACGTTCCAAACTTGCATGATTTTGTCGCTGGTTTAAAAACACTATTAAAACGTGATGGTACGATAACAATTGAATTCCCGCACTTATTGAATCTTATATCTTTTAAGCAGTTCGATACTATCTATCATGAACACTTCTCATACTTCTCACTCATAAGCCTTCAAAAAATTTTAGCTCATCATCATTTACAGATTGTTGATGTAGAAGAGCTTTCAACACACGGTGGTTCATTGCGTATTTTTATAAACCATCTAAGTGCCCGATCCACTATCCATTCCAATGTTACAAAATTAATTCAAAAAGAAGTCGACCACGGATTAGATATTTTAGATTGCTATCTACTTTTTTCTAAACGAGTGGAACAATTGAAAATAAATATTTTAAAGTTTTTTATTGAAGCGAAAGCTTTAAACAAACAAATTATCGGTTACGGTGCTCCAGCTAAAGGGAACACCCTTTTAAATTATTGCGGGATAGGTAAAGAATTTCTAGCTTATACAGTAGATAAAAATCCTCACAAACAAAATCTTCTTTTACCAGGAACTCGTATTCCAATAAAATCTCCAGAAGAAATTAAACGTACAAAACCTGATTACATTCTCATACTTCCTTGGAATTTGAAAGACGAAATTATGAAAGAATGCTCTTTCATTCGTCAATGGGGCGGTAAATTTTTAGTGGCGGTTCCAGAAATTGAGGTGATCGAGCCATGAAAAAAGTTGTTGTAACAGGTGGTAGTGGCTGGATAGGTAAATATGTCGTACATTCACTTATACAAAAGGGATATGAAGTACACGCCACGTACAATAAAAATAAACCCTCTCACCTCCCTTGCCATTGGTATAAAGTAAACTTGCTTCGCGATGACGAAGTAAAACAATTCATTTACGACGTTCAGCCTAGCCATCTCATTCTCCTTGCTTGGGAAGCAGTACCACCAGCATGCTATGTTTCAATTAATAATTACTATTGGCTAAAGTCTAGTATTTCATTGATTCAACACTTCACAACATGCGGCGGAAAGCGCGTCGTCGTTGCAGGTACTGGCGCAGAATATGAATGGTTTAACGGCGTATTATTTGAAGACTCACCGCTTCTTTCCTATAAAACCCCGTATTCATTATGTAAAAATGCACTGCACTCCTGGTTAGAAACGTATGCACAACAAACAGGCCTCAGCATGTGTTGGGGCCGCATTTTTCATATGTATGGCCCTCACGAACAAGGTAATCGGCTCTTTTCGAACATTATCACTTCCTTATTAAAAAACGAGGAAGCACTATGTACACATGGAAAACAATCGAGAGATTTCCTCCATGTGAGTGACGTCGCTGACGCTCTCGTAACAGTATTAGAACATGGCGTTACAGGCACCATCAATATCGCTTCAGGTCAATCTGTACAAATTAAAGAACTAGCTTCTATCATCTCTAAAAAAATAGGGAAAGAACATTTAATTAAACTAGGCGCAATTCCCTTCTCTAAGGATGAACCTTTATTCGTCGGCGTTAGTGTAGAACGTTTAAAGACTGAAGTAAACTGGAAACCACAATACGATTTAAATACTGGCATTGAAGAAACAATTTTATGGTGGAAATCATTTATACAAAAACATAACGATACGCAGCATTAAACCGTAAATCCTTCGTTCCTCTCGCTAATTCCTTATACCATTCTTCTAATCTTTCCGGCGTAACAATATGATGCGTACCCATTCCTCCATGCTTACTAGCTTCAGAAAGAGTCGGACCAATTTGTAACTTTCTCTTTCTCATCGCATCGTTCCACGGACTAAATCCAAACCATAATATACAAGCAAGAGGTGGATAGCTCATAGATTCATGCGCGGATAAATGTCTTCCAACCGTATAACTTCCGTGTTCATGGTTATGAATAAATCTACCTCTTCTCCATAACGCCCAATCTTCTGGTAAATAACCGTGAAATCGTTGTTTCATTAAAGGGATTCCAAAGTTAAGGTCCGGATAATTATAGTTAAGATTATCGACCATAATAAGCCCTTCTAGCCAATACATCCTCCCTCCCAATTCATTTAGTGATTTCCAAAACTGATTTTTATCTTGCACACAAAGAAACTCAGTCGTATTTAAAATCATTTTCCATCCTTTTACTTCTTGTTCTACCATCATTACTTCATGATCTGTCGCAAATGCATCAAACTCTGGATTCACAGAATCTCGCACTTCCCAATGCGGTGCGAATTTTTTACAAATTTCGACTGAACGATCTGTAGAACCTTTATTAATTAAAATGCCATGATCAAACAGTTTCGTATGATGCTTAAGCCACCATGGTAATAAATACTCTTCATTGTAAAAATGAGAAATAACGGTTGTAGTTATAATATTCTCCTCCTCTTTCTCTATTAATCTACTTTTTCATCCTACTCTTAATATACTTCTCAGTTATGTAATTGGTTTCTTTTATTTTTAAAATATGTTTTTCTACCATATACTATGCTTTCTTAGACAATTTCCATTTTCTAAAGAACCAACTCCGTACAATAAACACCCCCAATAAACTGAAAATTAAGTTATAATATCATTATAAAATACGAAGGGGGAATGCACGCATGTACTACAACACTTCATTCGAAAATGATCAACCTGTAGGCCGTCTATAAACTAAGACGGGCATTCATTTAGCACATACACTATGCCTCGTCTTAGGGAACTCATATTACCCTAAAAATAGACGGAGGTACTTTACATGAAACAAACAATTTTAGGAGCTATATGCTTATCACTAGCAGCAAGTATATGGGGCGGTATGTATGTTGTTAGCAAATACGTACTCGATTTTATCCCACCACTAACACTCGTTTGGCTACGCTTTATTATCGCTTTTGTTGTTTTGTATTTCATTTTGAAAATAGCTGAGAAAAAGCAAAAGAAAAAAGTAGTCATTCGCAAAAAAGATTGGCTCCTATTCGCTTGGATTGGATTTATCGGCTATTTCATTTCGATCACATGCCAATTTATCGGAACAAAATTATCCGACGCTCATACAGGCTCGTTAGTTACATCAGCTACACCTGCATTTATGGTTATATTTGCAGCGCTCATTTTGAAAGAAAAACTAACTGCTCGTAGACTTTTATCTACTATAATAGCGACAATCGGTGTCATTATCGTAATCGGGTGGGATATCGAAATTGGCTCCTATTTTATTGGGACAATCATTTTAGTTGGAGCCGCTATTACATGGGCTTTACTATCTATTTATGTAAAAATCGCTTCAATCCAATTTTCATCCTTAGTTATTACAACGTACGCAATTTTCTTTTCACTCTTTTTTATTACACCTTTTATGATATGGGAGCTACAAACGGCCTCTATCGGAACAGTAAATACGTACGTAATATTAGGCGTATTATACTTAGGAATCGTCTCAACAGCAGGTGCCTTTTTCCTTTGGAATAAAGGATTAGAATTACTGGATGCGAGCATCGGTTCCTTATTTTTCTTCTTCCAACCTATCGTTGGATCGTTACTTGGTTGGTTGCTCTTAAATGAAACATTAAATAGTAACTTTTTTATTGGTGGTATTCTTATTATATGTAGTGTTTTAATTACTACTTTTGAAAAGAAATAACAAAACAGGCAGAGATTCTTAATCTCTGCCTGTTCGCATTATTGGATCTTGGTCGTGAAAACCAATACAAATCGGTATATTATTTTGCACTTCACTACGTACACTTATAAAACTACACAGCGTTTTAGCAATTAAATATAAAGTGATACCGATTGCTTTTTCACTTGTGTCAAAGCCATTTTCATTATACATATCCGCTAATTCTACAGACCCCGGTCCCTCAACATCATATGTCCATTCAGAAGCCCAATCATCATCCTCTTCTTCAAGTGGAGCATACTCCTCACAAATATAAAACTGACTAGTCCACTCGTTATCAAGGTCATACTCAAAATAAATCGCTTTTGCTTCTTCATTAGTAGCCATTTCTACAGCTGCATCCAAACCTACTCGAATACTTTCCTTATATGACTCTACATCAATTACTTTAATTCGTTCTGCATATTCTGTAGACGCCAACATGCAACAAATATCATAATACTTCGCTTCTATTTGCTCTACTGCTAACGAAAAGACATCCTCTTGCATCTCTTCTAAATACTGAAATATATCCACACTAAATACTCCTCACTCTTTACGCACTCCAATGCGATGGACGGGACAATAATTTCGGTAATTTCGTATATTTGTCCCCTCTCGCCGCATTTACTTGAACTTGCGTCAGAAAAATACTATTTGTAAAATCAGTCCCGCGAATATCTGCATCTCGCAAATCTGCTCCGATGAGATCTGCTCCTCTTAAATCTGCACCATTTAAGTTAGCCGCAATTAAGTAAGCTCCTCTTAAATTTGCACCTTGTAAATTTTTCTTTTTCAGATTCGCTCCCATAAGGTCTGCTCCGCGGTGAATGATTCGTTTCTTACGCGCAGTATTCATTTCCTTCCATACTAATTCGCTCGTTTCTAAAAGAAGAATGTTCACCTCTGCCCTATGCATTGGAACATTTATTTTCATTAACTCATCTGGATTTAAATTCGAAAGTCGCTCTGTCTCCTCAATTGCGGTCTCCAGCTCTTTATGAATTGGCTGTGTTGCCTTTAAAAGAATCGCTTCATTCAAATACCAAAGCATTTCATGAAGTTGATGCATAACCGGAAAAGCATCGTACATTTTTCTTGCATGCTTTGCATCTTTCCTCCAATCAATCCCTTTAAACGTACCCTGAGAAATCTTCTGCCCAGCACCGAAACATTCAAATACTGTACAACCTTTATAACCTTTTCCTCTAAGATTTTTATGTATACTACATTTAAAATCTGATTGTAAGTTGGAACATGGTTTACCACCATCTTTATTCACTGCAAAATCTACCGATGCTGCAAACGGTAATGCAACGCAACATAGACCGAAGCATTTTTCGCATTTTGCTTTTAAATGATCGTTATGATTAGTCAAAATCTATACCCCCTGTTGTCTTTTGACTATTTCATAATATTCCAACTGTAATAAATAATCAATTTTAAAATAAACCAGCATCTTTCGTTTCAATTCATAAATTTATTATTCGATTTCCTTTCAATTGAAAAGGACTATTTCTATTTAATGAATTATAATTAAATTATAAATTTTCTAACTAAAAAGGAGACTTATTATGGCACTAGAAATGAAAACAAACTGTCAAATTTGCGATCAATCGCTCGAACAAGATTCTGAAGCATACATTTGTGTATATGAATGTACATTTTGCGCACCATGTACAGAAGAAAGACATAACGTTTGTCCAAACTGCGGCGGCGAATTAGTACGTAGACCGAAAAAGAAATAATAAAAAGCAAAGCGATATCGCTTTGCTTTTTATTATTTTCTAAGTTTATGAAATTATATCGAACACAACTTAAACATTTACAAACTTCACACAAACAGGCTCTGGCACAGCAACATCAGATTGTAAAAGTGTTAACTTACCTGTAGATTCATCTCTTGAAAATAACACAAGACTATGTGACTTTTCATTTGTAGCAACAAGGAACTTTTCAGTAGGATCTAATACAAAGTCTCTTGGCCAATTTCCTTCTGTAGATGTGTGTTCAACAAATGTAAGCTGACCTGAATTTTGATCTACGCTATAAACAGCGATACTATTATGACCACGATTACCTGCATATACAAAACGGCCGTCAGAAGAAATATGAATCGCACTTCCTTGATTATTTTCATCAAACTCTTCTGGAACAGTAGAAATATACTGTAATTCTGTAAAGGATCCTTCTGCAGGATTATATGTTAACACAATAATCTCTGAACTAAGCTCCGTCATCACATACGCATACTTTCCATTCGGATGAAAAGTAATATGTCTTGGACCACTTCCTGGATTTACAGATAAACGATTCACTTCTGTTAATGTACTATCTTTTACTTCATACGTAATTATTTTATCTATCCCTAAATCAACGCCCACTACATATTTTTCATCAGGAGTGTACCCCGCGTAATGTGCATGTGGTTTTTCTTGTCTTTCTTTATTCGGACCTGAACCTTCATGTGCCATAATAGATGAAGCAGGATTTACAGTTCCATTTTCTTCATTTATTTCAAAAGACTCAATCGTTCCTTTATGGTAATTCGCTGTAACTACTGTATGATTTCCACTATCAACACTAATATGACAAGGAGAAGCACCTTCTACTACTTGTCTATTTTTCGCTATTAGTTCTCCAGTATGACTATCAATGGAATACGCAGCTACACCGCCAGATTCGCCTTCCTTAACAACAGAATAGAGATATTCATTCTTTCGGTTAATCGTTACATATGTAGGGTTATCCAGCTTAGCGGCAAGTGTTACATTACTAATTTTTTTTGCTTCTGTGTCTAAAGTAAACTTATATATTCCTTCGCTATTTTCTTTCGTGTAAGTTCCAACATATCCAATAAACTCTTTGTTATCCTTCATTTTCATAACCCTCTCTCCCTATATTTTTCGTTCATCATGCTTCTTAAAATATTTTATGTTGAAAGAGTATCCTAAAAAATCGGAGTACCTCTTTATACGTTACCATATTTTCTTGGTAAATAGCTTTTAAACCCACTTTTTTTGATACGCTGCTATACTTTCATATTCTTCTTCCAATTGACGGGACAGACGGATATAGATTGGCGTTAAATCTTTATATTTTTCCACACTTTCCATGTTTGGCTCATGATGGAAATCTGCACCTACCATTTCAGAAACTACAGATAATGTATCTATTTCACCTAAACTATATAAACCGAGGATTGCAGCTCCTAAGCAAGAGCTTTCGAAACTTTCCGGAACATATACGTCTTGATGGAAGATGTCCGCCATCATCTGTCTCCAAAGTTCCGACCTTGCAAAGCCGCCTGTCGCTTGAATTTTTTTCGGTTCGCCAATTAACTCTTTTAAAGCGAGAAGAACCGTATATAAATTATAAATTACTCCTTCTAAAACAGCACGGATAAGATGTTCTTTCTTATGATGCAATCCGAGTCCAAAGAAAGATCCTCGTGCATTTGCATTCCATAAAGGAGCTCTTTCCCCTGCTAAATACGGGTGAAACAATAAACCGTCAGATCCAGGATTCACTTTTGCTGCTATTTCAGTAAGTACTTCATATGGATCTTTCCCTAAACGCTTTGCAAGCTCAATCTCTGAAGTACCCAATTGGTCACGAGCCCATCTGAAAATCATACCGCCATTATTAACTGGTCCACCGATTACCCAATGGTCTTCAGTTAACGCATAACAAAAAATTCTACCTTTTGGATCTGTTACAGGACGATTTGTTACAGCACGTATCGCACCGCTTGTACCAATTGTAACAGCCACAACGCCAGGATCTATTGCATTTACACCTAAATTAGATAGTACTCCATCACTCGCTCCTACTACAAAAGGCGTAGAAACAAGTACATTCATCTCTTTGGCAAGCTCTTCATCTAATCCTGTTAAACTGTGCGTTGTTGGAACAAGTTTAGAAAGCTTTTCATCTGTAATTCCCGCAACATGTAAAGCCTCTTCATCCCATTTTAAAGATTTCAAATTAAACATCCCTGTTGCTGACGCTATAGAATAATCAATTACATACTCTTTATATAACTTGTAAAAAACATATTCTTTAATAGAAATGAATTTATAACTTTTTGCGAATAACTCTGCCTGCTCATTCTGTAGCCAAACTAATTTCGAAAGTGGTGACATCGGATGAATTGGTGTCCCAGTACGAAGGTAAATTTCATGACCATTCATATCATTCTTTATTTTCTCCGCCCAGCTTGCACTTCTATTATCTGCCCAAGTGATACATCTCGTTAACGGCTCTCCCTTTTCATCTACGGCAATGATACTATGCATTGCCGAACTAAAAGAGACACAAAGAATATCACTTGGCTGTACACTACTTGATCGTACAGTTTCTTTAATCGTATTTATTACTGCACGAAAAATTTCTTCTGGGTCTTGTTCCGCTGTTTCAGGCGTAGGAGAATATAAAGGATATTCAATTCCATGACTAGCAATAACAGATCCATCAGTAGAAAATAGAACTGATTTTGTACTAGTTGTTCCAATGTCTACACCAATCATATATTTTGAGCTCACCATTTCTTCCTCCTAACAAAAAATTGTTACAGTATCCCACCATAAAAATACATTCCTTTTATCTATTGATAACGTTGTATGCCACAATTATCTAAATAGAAACATCTTTATCTTAAACAAACATATCGAGTAGTAAAACTCCTCCAAAAGCGATAAATGAAAGTAACGTTTCTAATACTGTCCATGTTTTAAATGTTTCTTTCACTGTTAACCCTAGGTATTCTTTTACCATCCAAAAACCAGCATCGTTTACGTGTGACAACATTAATGCTCCTGCACCTGTTGCAATAACGAGTAACTCTAAGTTCACACCTGTTGTATTTTCAACGATTGGCGAAACGATACCCGCTGCTGTTGTTAAAGCGACTGTCGCTGACCCTGTCGCAATTCGAATTAATCCTGCTACTATAAATGCTAATACAATTGGGGATAGAGCTAAATGCTCAGACATTTGAGCAATAGCATTGCCTACACCACTATCGATAAGAATTTGCTTAAATCCCCCGCCGGCACCAATAATCGCAACAATTGAACCGATTGGTAATAAGCTATCTTCTGTTATCTTCTTAATAGCTTTTTTATCGATACCTTGACGAAATCCAAGAAAATAGAACGCCGCAAAACATGCAATCAATAGTGCAATTATAGGACTACCGATTAATGTGACAATCTTCATCAAAGTATTAGAAAGAGGCACATAAGGAGCTGCTGCAGCTAAAACCATTAACATAACAGGTAACAAAATAACTAAAAATGAAACTCCTATTCCTGGTAATTTCGTTGATTTTGTATTTACACGAATCAATTCTGGCTCATTTTCAGGAATTACACGTTTGTGAATCCATTTCGCAAATATAGGACCTGCAATAATCGCTGCAAAAAATGTAATAATGAGTGAATACAATAGTACCTTCCCAAGATTCGCTTTATAAATACCAATTGCTACAATTGCCCCTGGATGCGGAGGAACAAGGCCGTGTACGACAGATAGCCCAGCAATTGCTGGTAATGCTATCAATAAAATATTTTGTTTCGTTGTTTTATGAATTGAAATTACTAACGGCAGTAATATTAAAATACCTACTTCAAAAAACACCGGAATTCCAATAATAAAACCTGCAATTAACATAGCCCATGGTAAGTTTTTTATCCCAAAGGATTTAATAAAGAACTCTGCCACTTGCATTCCAGCACCTGACTCTGCCATCATTTTCCCTAAAATTGTACCTAATACTAAAATACCTACTAAATGCCCGAGAACACTTCCAACTCCCGTTTCATAAGCACTCACTATTTTATCCATTGGCATTCCAGACATAATTGCTAAAAACAAACTTGCAACCGTTAAACTAATAAACGCATGCCATCTCCACCACGATACCCCTAAAATAACAATTACAATTGATAATAATGTAATAATTAAAAGGTACATATTCATACTCAATCCCCCTTTATGTAAACCCTTTCATAATTACTATATAATTAAAAGAACCTATATAGTTCTTACTTGAGTAAAAGATACCTTTACATATTGCTATACGTTTAAAAGCATCTTCACATCATAATGATTTATATAAAAAGAATCTCCCTTATTAGAGATACACTATAACTCATCTCTCTAATAAGGGGATTTCTCTTTCATAATTATAATGTTATTGTGATAAACGCTTCGCGCGATCAATTTTTCCTTTTTTAAAAGTGAATGACACTTTCATCTCTGCTTTTTTCACGTAGTAAGACTACAAAATCAGGATCCAGTTTAAACGATGAAGTTACTTAGGATTTGTCCTCTCATGAAAAGCAATTTTCGGAAAGCACCTTCACTTTCATGCATTATAATTTAGGAGCTTTCGCCCAATCCGCAGCAAATTTCTCAATACCTTGGTCTGTTAATGGGTGCATAGCAAGTTGCTCGATTACTTTATAAGGGATTGTTGCAATGTGAGCACCTGCCATCGCTACACGAGTTACATGATCTGGATGTCTGACAGAAGCCGCAATAATTTGTGTATCTAATTGATGAACATCGAATAATTCAGCAATTTTAGCAACTAATAGTACACCATCTTCAGAAATATCATCTAAGCGTCCTAAAAATGGAGAAACATACGTTGCACCTGCTCGAGCAGCTAAAAGTGCTTGGTTCACAGTGAAAATAAGTGTAACGTTCGTTTTCACACCTTTTTCAGTAAGATAGCGACAAGCTTCTAATCCTGCTAGCGTCATTGGAAGTTTTATCGTGACGTTTTTATCGCCACCGTTAATTTTAATTAATTCTTCTGCTTGAGCAATCATTTCTTCAGCTGTAACAGCATCTGGCGTTACTTCTGCCGAAACAGACTCCACTTTAGGCACTGCCTGACAAATTTCTGCGATACGGTCTTCAAACTTAACGCCCTCTTTTGCTACTAAAGAAGGATTCGTTGTAACACCAGCTAAAACTCCAAGTTTATATGCTTTTTTTATGTCCTCAAGATTTGCAGTATCAATAAAAAATTTCATGATCAATTCCCTCCAGTTTTTAAACGTTGATGAGTTACATGTTTAATATGCTTATCCCGTAAAAGCCCGATTGATGTGGAATAAAGCCCCTACTTATTAAAGTTTCACTTTATTTCTTTTCTACTGCATGTCCGCCAAATTCATTGCGCAGAGCTGCTACTACTTTT
The DNA here is from genome assembly GCF_000836715.1 of Bacillus sp. L_1B0_5. Classification (NCBI taxonomy): domain Bacteria; kingdom Bacillati; phylum Bacillota; class Bacilli; order Caryophanales; family Bacillaceae; genus Bacillus; species Bacillus sp. L_1B0_5. The sequence goes on from NZ_JXIS01000047.1 coordinate 122,556, forward strand.
CCTGTAAATGTATCATTGTCTAATGAGCGGTAGCGCATTAATAGAGACATTGCGATAACAGGAGTTGCTGTTTGAAGGTCTAATGCTGTTTCTACTGTCCATTTTCCTTCACCAGAAGAATGCATAACGCCTTTAATTTCATCCAGTTTTGCATCTTTAGAAAATGCATTTTCAGTCAATTCCATTAACCAAGAACGAATTACTGAACCGTTGTTCCATACTCTTGATACTTTTTCATAATCGTAGTCAAATTCACTTTTCTCTAGAATCTCAAATCCTTCACCAATAGCAGCCATCATACCGTATTCAATTCCGTTATGAACCATTTTTAAGAAGTGACCACTACCAGCTTTTCCAGCATACAAGAATCCATTTTCTACAGCAGTATCGCGGAAGATAGGTTCAACGATGTCCCAAGCTTCTTGATCTCCTCCGATCATGTAACAAGCACCATTACGAGCGCCTTCCATTCCGCCAGAAGTTCCTGCATCCATAAAGTGAATGCCATCTTTCTTTAATTGCTCATATCGGCGGATAGACTCTTTATAATGTGAATTACCAGCTTCAATTAGAATATCTCCTTTTGATAAAAGTGGTGTAACCTCATCAATAACAGAATCAACAACAGCGTGTGGTACCATTACCCAAAGAATTCTTGGTGATTGTAATGACTGAACAAGTTCACTTAAACTAGATGTACCCGTTGCCCCGTACTCTTTCATTTCTTCTACTGCGCTCGTATTTAAATCAAATGCTACTACTTCATGTTTATGATCCATTAAATTTTTCCCTAAATTTAATCCCATTTTACCTAAACCAATTAATCCTACTTGCATGATATAATTCCTCCTCAAATCATCTTTTATTAAAAATTCATATCACTACAATTTTGAATACCTTTCAGCACCCATAAGTTGATTTGTCCAGAAAGGTATTCACATTCATAGATTAAGAATTCAACACATTTTTTGTAATTTGAACAACATTTTCTGTTGTAAATCCAAATAGATTCATGACTTCAGCTCCAGTACCTGAAGCTCCAAATGTTTCAATTGATAGTACTTTGCCTTCTTGTCCTACATAACGCTCCCATCCAAGAGATACACCCATCTCAAGAGAGACTCGTTTCGTTACAGAAGACGGAAGAACGGATTCTTTATATTCGTTCGATTGGCGATCGAATAACTCCCAGCTCGGCATTGCAACGATGCGAACAGAAACATGATCTTCTGCTAATTTTGCTTTCGCACTAGCAGCTAAGGATACTTCAGAACCTGTCGCAATTAAAATCACATCCGGATTTTCATTCGTTTGTGTTAATACGTAAGCTCCTTTAGAAAGATTCTCTATGTTCGCTTTCGTTTCATTAAACACCGGTAAATTTTGACGGCTAAGTACTAAAACGATTGGACCATCCGTTTGCTGTAATGCATACGCCCACGCACTCGCTGTTTCATTTGCATCTGACGGACGGATAACTGTTAAACCAGGAATTGCCCGAAGAGCTGCTAAATGTTCAATTGGTTCATGCGTTGGACCATCTTCTCCTACAGCAATCGAATCATGTGTAAATACGTAAGTAACTGGTAACTTTTGCAATGCAGCCAGTCGAATCGATGGACGAAGATAATCATTAAATACAAAGAATGTACTTACGAAAGGTTTTACTCCTCCATGAAGAGCCAGTCCATTCGCTGCCGCTCCCATTGCATGTTCACGTACACCGAAGTATATATTGCGGCCAGCATACGATTCTACTGCATATACTGCTTCACCTTTTATATCTGTCATCGTAGAATGAGAAAGATCCGCACTTCCACCGAAAATAGAAGGAATCGATTTCACATAATGATTAATAGCTTCCCCACTTGCAACACGAGTGGAAATCGTTTTTTCAGTATCAAAGGATAAAATGTCTTTCGCTTCGATTAAAACTTCACCTGTAATCGCTTTTTCTAATTCATCTGCTAGTGCAGGGTTCGACTCTCTGTATACGTTGAACTGCTTATTCCATTCGTTCTCTTTTTCAATACCTTTTTGTTTTAGATCATTAAAATGAGCTGTTACTTCTTCAGGCACAAAGAAGTCTTCCTCATAATGCCAACCATACACTTGTTTTGTCGCTGTTGCTTCTTCTACTCCAAGCGGATTACAATGTGCTTTGTTCGTTCCAGCAACTTTTGGACTTCCATAACCTATAATGGTTCTAATTTCTATAAGAGTAGGTTGATCCGTATTGTCTTTCGCTAATGTAATAGCTTTTGTAATAGCATCAACATCGTTTCCATCCTCAACTCTTACATATTGCCAATGTGCAGATTCTACTCTTTTCTGAATATCTTCAGAAAAAGCAATGTTTAATTCACCATCAAGTGAAATTTCATTTGAATCATACAGTACAATTAACTTGCCAAGTTTCATATGCCCTGCCATTGACATCGCTTCATAAGCGACACCCTCCATTAAGTCACCGTCTCCAACTAATGCGTACGTATTATGATCTATAATAGAGTGACCATCCTTATTGAACTTTGCTGCTAAATGAGCTTCTGCCATTGCCATTCCGACAGCATTTGCAATCCCTTGTCCTAACGGTCCTGTAGTCGCTTCAACTCCAGAAGTGTGACCAAACTCAGGATGTCCTGGTGTTTTACTATTTAACTTTCTAAAGCTTTTCAAGTCATCAATTGATACGTCATATCCAGCTAAATGAAGTAAGCTATACAGTAGGCTCGATCCGTGTCCCGCTGATAAAACGAATCGATCACGGTTAAACCATTTCGGATGATTCGGATTGTGATTTAAATGATTCGCCCATAATGCATAAGCCATCGGTGCTGCTCCCATCGGAAGACCTGGATGACCTGAATTTGCCGCATTAATAGCATCAATTGATAACGTACGAAGTGTATTCACTGCTAATTGATTTATGTTTTGTGTCATAGTAATTGTCCCCCTAAATGCTTTCATGAAAGAAAGTACTTATTTTTCCGTTTCTTGATCTAACCACCATTTAAATCCACTTTCTTGCAATAATTCATGAGACGCATCTGGACCATATGAACCAGACTCATATTCATAAAGTGGTAATAAGTTCTCCTCGAATGCTTCAAGAATTGGTTGTACCCATTCCCATGACAATTCAACTTCTCTCCAATGTGCAAAGAATGTAGCGTCTCCACTCACAGCATCATGAATGAGTCTTTCATACGCTTCAGGTACTCCCACATCCGCTTGCTCACAAGTAAAGTTAATACGCATCGGTTCAATTTCTCCATTTTTCAATGGATTTTTACTATTTAACTGTAATGAAACGTTCTCACCTGGGCTAATTTCAATTATTAATAAGTTAGGTTCTGCATTTGGATTATTATCTTGATATTGCTGTTTTAACGTATTTTTAAATTCGATTACAATACGAGTAGACTTTTCTTTCATTCGTTTTCCTGTTCGTATATAAAATGGAACGCCAGTCCAAAACGGATTATCGATCCACAAGCGAGCAGCAACAAATGTGTCTATGTTAGAAGAAGGATTTACTCCTGGTTCCTCTTTATATGCTACAACTTGCCCGCCTTTTATCTCTCCTGAAGCGTATTGACCGCGAACGATATGGTTTTGAACGTCTTCTTTTTTCACTTTACGAAGCGTCTCCATTACTTTTCGTTTTTCCTCTCGAATTTCACACGCATTAACCTTTTCCGGCAGATTCATAGCAGTCATCATTAATATTTGTAACATATGATTTTGAACCATATCTCGAATGGCTCCTGCGTGATCATAATATCCAGCTCTTTCTTCAACCCCAACCGTTTCACTAGCTGTAATTTGTACATTCGCTATATGTTCTTTATTCCAAATCGACTGGAGAACAGGATTTGCAAATTCTAGCGCTTCAAGGTTTTGAATCATCGGTTTACCTAAATAATGATCGATACGGTATATCTCGTCTTCTTCAAACGTGCGACTAAGCTTATCATTCAGCTCACGAGCAGATGTAAGATCATGCCCAAACGGTTTCTCAATCATTAGGCGTTTCCATCCATCTGTTTTATCGAGTCCACTTTCCTTAATATTTAAAGCAATCGTCTCGAAAAATTCAGGAGCAACTGAAAGATAGAACATTCTATTACCTTTTATATGTAGTTCTTCTTCCCTTTCACGAACGACTTGTAATAATCTCTCATAGTCTTCCGGCTTACTCACATCTAATGGACAATAGCGAAAATTATCTAAAAAACCTTCCAGTTCCGGAGTACCTTCTTCCCTCTGACGAGAAAACGTCTCTATTGATTCTTTTATTCTTTCTTGAAAATCTTCATGAGATACTTGACGTCTTCCAAGCCCGATAACAGATATTTGCTTTGGAAGCTTTTGATCTCTATATAAGTTATATAGCGCGGGGTAAATTTTGCGTTTCGCTAAGTCGCCTGTCGCTCCAAATAAAACAAAGGTCATTGATTCCAAGTTCAGTCCCCCTCTTGTTGTATAATCCTCTTCAATATACTAAAAATGAATTGTACAGAAGCTCATACTCTTATACTTCCTGTTTTTATAAAAAACAAAGAGTTATCTAATTCCAATTCTTTTTATACCTTTCGCTCTCTCATTGTCCCCAATATTAATAGTGGCAATTCAAAGCATTTCTACTACAACCTACTTATTTATAGGATTTAACGAAACATTTTATATCTGATTACTTTTAGTAATTAAGTAATCCTATGTCTAGTATATTAACCACATAAATTATTATCGTCAATAAAAATGTCTTGAATTAAATACTATTTATTTTGTAATACTTTTCTAAGTGTATTCCTAGTTACCATTCATTTTCAAAGATAATGATCAATATAATAAATATCAGTTTCATCAAAATCTTCAATTAATTTTCGGTTAAACTCGCGAGCAGACGTTACATTATAATCAAAAGGCTTCTCTATAATAAGACGGTTTAATCCTTTTGTAGTCCACAATCCACTCTCTTTAATATTTAAAGCAATCACATCAAATACTTCTGGTACAACAGATAGATAAAACATACGGTTTTCAGAAATATTTAATTCTGTTTCACGCTTTTTTACAAGGCTCAGTAAATCTTGATAGCCCACTATATTCGCTGTATCTAATTGACAATAACGAAATGTGCTAATAAATTCTTCTACTCCTGATTCGTCATCAGAAGATATTCTAGAAAATGTAGCAAGGGATTGTTCTACCTTTGTTTGAAATTCCACATCTGACATTGCCCTTCTGCCAATACCGATAATCGAAATAGATTGTGGTATATTTTGATTACTAAATAGTTTATATAAAGCAGGGTAAATTTTGCGTTTCGCTAAATCCCCTGTCGCTCCGAATAAAGTGAAACTTTAATCAGTGGGGGTTTTGTTCATCCCCACTGATTATTAGTTGAACCAATCGG
>NZ_JXIS01000048.1:0-42542 GCF_000836715.1 Bacillus sp. L_1B0_5
ATTGGTTCAACTAATAATCAGTGGGGATGAACCCCCCCCCCCACTGATTAAAGTTTCACTTTATAATCTATCATGATTATTCTGAAAAATCCATATAGAAATACGAATTTTCAGAAATGTAAGCGTTTTTTGATGTCATTTTACTTTTTTAATATATAATATTCATACAAAAAACCTTATTTTTAATAGAGTATTTATTATATTTACATAAAAAGAGGTTGTTTTGTCAATATAATATTGAAAGGAAAGAAAAATAAAATTTTTAAAAAAGTATTGACTTGTGAAAAAAGTCAGGTCTATAATGAGTGCAACTTAAAAAAATGCAAGCGTTGATGAAGAAGAGTACACATGATGAACATGTCAGAGAGCTGATGGTTGGTGCGAATCAGTATGGAATTGATGTGGAATGGGCTTCGGAGCTTCCAAACCGAAACGAAAGAAGTAGGCTTTGGCGACATGATCTCATCGATACAAGAGACACGTATTGTTTTTGATACGGTAAAGTGCGTTACATTTGTAACGAATTAAGGTGGCACCACGGGAGTACCCGTCCTTTCTATAGGATGAGTACTCCCTTTTTGTGTATAAAAAATTAAATAAATGAAATCGTTTAAGTAAGAAGAGTACGTATATTGGAGACGTTACAGAGAGCCGGGAATAGGTGGGAGCCCGGTACGGTGCCATATACGGAATGGGCTTACGAGAGGTATGCTGAACAATTATTTTCAGTAGGCAACCCGGGTTCCGCCGTTACAAGGATAAGGTATAAAATTTGTACCTGAACAAAGCGGGATGCTTTTGCATCCAACACGAGGTGGTACCGCGGTATATTTATCGTCCTCTACATATTTTTGATATGTAGGGGACTTTTTTATTTTTCAGAGTGAGGTGAAGGACATGATGACGAAAGAAGAATTTATAAAACAAAAAAGAGAGAGAAAGACATTTTTAGTAATCACTGAAGAAGAAGGAGATAGCATTACGCCAATTTCTTTATATAGACGTATGAAAGGAAAGAAGAAATTTTTATTAGAAAGTTCACAGCTTCATCAAGATAAAGGGCGTTATTCTTGCTTAGGATGTAATCCTTATGGAGAAGTAAAAAGCGTTGGTACGGAAGTAGAACGAACGATTTTCGGGCAAACAGAAAATTTACAAGGTAACGTACTACAAGTGTTAGAAGAAATAATCGCACCATCACAAGTAGACAGCCCATTTCCATTTTGCGGAGGAGCAGTTGGTTATATTGGATATGATGTCATTCGGCAGTATGAAAACATTGGAGCGGATTTACACGACCCATTAAATATTCCGGAAGTACACCTTTTACTATATCGTGAGTTTATCGTTTACGATCATTTACGCCAAAAGTTGTCGTTTGTATATGTATGCAGGGAAGATGAGTCAGCAGATTATGAGGAAGTATACGAAAGGCTGCGAGTATACAAAGAGGAAGTGCTACAAGGAGAAGAAGCTGAAGTAAATGAAATACAATCCACATTATCATTCACTTCTTCTATAACGGAAAAAGAGTTTTGTGAGATGGTAGAAACGGCGAAAGAACATATAAGAGCCGGAGACATATTCCAAGTCGTACTGTCACAGCGTTTGCAAAGTGAATGTATTGGTGATCCATTCGTGTTATACCGAAAACTTCGAATTGCAAATCCATCACCATATATGTTCTATATCGATTTTCAAGATTATGTTGTACTCGGTTCTTCGCCGGAAAGTTTGCTATCAGTAAGGGAGAATAAAGTGATGACGAATCCAATTGCTGGTACAAGGCCGAGGGGGAAAACGAAGAGGGAAGATGAGGAAATCGAAAAAGAACTGTTAGGCAATGAGAAAGAGCGAGCAGAGCATATGATGCTTGTAGATCTTGGGCGAAACGATATTGGTAGAGTGAGCGAAATCGGCTCGGTTACGATAGATAAATATATGAAAGTAGAAAAATACTCTCACGTTATGCACATTGTATCTGAAGTTTACGGAACATTACGAAAACAAATGAGCGGATTTGATGCGTTAGCGTATTGCTTACCAGCAGGGACGGTTTCTGGGGCTCCGAAAATTAGAGCGATGGAAATTATAAATGAGCTAGAGAATGAAAAAAGAAATGTATACGCCGGAGCAGTTGGATACGTCAGTTTTTCAGGGGATCTTGATATGGCGCTCGCCATTCGAACGATGGTCGTAAAGGATGAAAAAGCATACGTTCAGGCCGGAGCAGGAGTCGTTTACGATTCAGATCCAGTAGCTGAATATGAAGAAACATTAAATAAAGCGAGAGCGCTTTTGGAGGTTATGAAATGATTGTACTTATCGATAATTACGATTCGTTCACATATAACTTGTACCAACTGTTAGGCGAACATGAAGAAGAAATTGTAGTTGTAAGAAATGATGAAATAACGATAGAACAGTTAGAAGAGATGAATCCGATAGGAATTGTACTTTCACCAGGACCAGGAAAACCAGAGAATGCTGGCATTTGTATCGACGTCATCCGTCATTTTTATAAGAACGTTCCCATATTAGGGATTTGTCTTGGCCACCAAGCGATTATAGCTGCATTTGGAGGAGACATTGTTAGAGCAGAACGTATTAAACACGGAAAAACATCGCGTGTGAAACATAACGGAACGTCAATCTTTTCATACGTTACACAGCCGCTAACGGCAATGCGCTATCATTCCCTTGTTGCAGAGCAAACGAGCTTGCCAGAGTGTTTTGACATACTAGCGACAGCGATGGAAGATGGAGAAATAATGGCAGTCCGTCACAATTATTATCCGCTCTTCGGATTACAGTTTCATCCGGAATCAATCGCAACAGAAGAAGGCGGAAAGTTAATACGTGCCTTTTTAACAGAAGTAAAAGAGGAGGAAAGAGTATGAATACCTATCTTCGTAAATTAGTGGAGGGACAACATTTAACAGAAGAAGAGATGTATGAAGCAGGACTACTTTTACTAAGTGAAAACATATTAGAAAGTGAAATTGCAGCTTTCTTAGTCTTACTGAAAGCGAAAGGTGAAACTGCAGAAGAAATATACGGTCTCGTTCGGGCTCTTCGCGAAAAGGCATTGCCGTTTTCGAACCATATACAAGGAGCAATGGACAATTGCGGGACGGGTGGTGACGGTGCCCAAACGTTCAATGTAAGTACAACATCGGCATTCGTACTAGCAGGAGCTGGCGTAAAGGTTGCAAAACATGGTAATCGAGCTGTTTCTAGTAAAACAGGAAGTGCAGATTTATTAGAAGAACTCGGTGTAAATATTAGCAGTACCCCAAACGAAATTGATTATTTATTAGAGCATGTCGGCATCGCATTTTTATTCGCACCAGCGATGCACCCAGCATTAAGACGCATTATGAAAATAAGAAAAGAATTGAATGTGCCGACGATTTTTAACTTAATTGGTCCTTTAACAAATCCGGTAAATTTAGAAACACAATTTGTCGGCATTTATAAACGAGATATGTTACTACCAGTTGCGCAAGTATTACAGAAGCTGGGAAGAAAACAAGCGCTTGTCGTAAACGGAAGTGGATTTTTAGATGAAGCATCATTACAAGGGGAAAATCACGTAGTCCTTTTAAAAGATAATGAAATAGTAGAAATGAGTATTGATCCAGAAAAGTATGGTTTTTCAAGAGTGAAAAATGAAGAAATTAGAGGGGGGAATTCAAAAGAAAATGCAAAGATTACAGTCGGCGTATTGAGCGGAGAAAAGAGTGTTTATCGCGATACAGTTTTATTAAATGCAGGTCTAGCCCTTTTCGCCAATGGAAAAACAGAAACGATTGAGGAAGGAATTAAACTAGCGGCACATAGCATTGACTCTGGAAAAGCATTAACCAAATTAAACTTATTAATTGCAGCAAGCAACGAAAAATTAGAAAGGGTGAACTAAAGTGGGAACGATTTTAGATAAAATTGTAGAACAGAAGAAAAAGGAAGTTGCGGAGTTATATGAAATATATACACCCGTAAAAGCAAAAAGAAAGACACATTCACTTGTAGAAGCGTTACAGCAGTTTACTGTCATTGCAGAAGTAAAGCGAGCATCACCATCAAAAGGAGATATCAATTTACACGTTGACGTACGAAAACAAGTGGGAATATACGAAGACTGCGGGGCAGGAGCAGTATCTGTTTTAACAGATGGTCAATTTTTTAAAGGATCGTTTCACGATTTACAAACAGCAAGAGAAGAAAGTAACATTCCGCTTTTATGTAAAGATTTCATAATCGATAAGATTCAAATCGATAGAGCGTATGAAGCGGGAGCAGATATTATTTTACTAATCGTAGCAGCGTTAACGAAAGAGAAGTTAAAAGAGTTGTATAGCTACGTGTTAGAAAAAGGATTAGAAGCGATTGTTGAAGTTCATGATGAACAGGAATTAGAAACTGCGATTGTATTAAATCCGCACGTTATTGGCATTAATAATCGTAATTTAAAAACGTTCGAAGTAGATTTAAGCCAAACTGAAAAGCTTGGAAAAAGATTGAATGAGGAGAAACTACTTTGGATTAGTGAAAGTGGCATTCATTCAAAAGAAGATATTATTCGTGTTAAAAGAGCTGGAGCCAAAGGTGTATTAGTTGGAGAGGCGCTTATGACATCATCTTCTATTAGTAGTTTTTTTGAAGATTGTAAGGTGAATATATGAAAGTGAAAATTTGCGGCATCACTGATGTGGAAACAGCGAAAAGTGCGTGCGAATATGGCGCAGATGCACTCGGATTTGTTTTTGCAGAAAGTAAACGGAAAATCACTCCAAAGAGAGCGAAAGAAATTATTCAGGAGCTTCCAGCCAACGTGTTAAAAATCGGTGTTTTCGTAAATGAATCAGTAGAAGTGATCCAGAAAATTGCAGATGAGTGTGGGTTAACACATGTACAACTACATGGGGATGAAGACAATCATCAAATTAGAAGATTGAATATTCCGTCTATAAAATCGCTAGGAGTAACTTCAGAGAGTGATATGAAAAACGCCCAAGGGTATGAAGCGGATTATATATTATTTGATAGCCCGAAAGAAAAGTTTCATGGAGGAAATGGAAAGACATTTTCATGGGAACTACTTGGGCATATGCCAAAAGAGTCGCGAGAGAAAACGATATTAGCTGGTGGATTAAATGTTCTTAATATAGAAGAAGCAATTCGAACTGTTCGGCCTTATATGGTTGATGTGAGCAGCGGAGTAGAGATAGAAGGAAAGAAAGATGTAGAGAAAATAAAACAATTTATTATAAAAGCGAAGGAGTGTTCCAAATGAACTACGCATATCCAGATGAAAAAGGACATTATGGTATATACGGAGGAAGATACGTTCCAGAAACGTTAATGCAATCTGTACTAGAACTAGAAGAAGCATATAAAGAAGCGATGCAAGATGAAGCGTTTCAAAAGGAATTAAATCATTATTTAAAAACGTACGTCGGAAGAGAAACACCGCTTTATTTCGCTGAAAATATGACGAAGTATTGCGGAGGTGCAAAGATTTATTTAAAACGTGAAGATTTGAATCATACAGGAGCTCATAAAATTAACAATACAATTGGTCAGGCACTTCTTGCGGTGCGAATGGGTAAGAAAAAAGTTGTCGCTGAAACAGGAGCTGGACAACACGGAGTTGCAACAGCTACTGTATGTGCTCTTCTCGGGTTAGAATGCGTCATTTTTATGGGAGAAGAAGATGTAAGACGTCAAAAATTAAATGTGTTCCGAATGGAATTACTCGGAGCGAAAGTAGAAAGTGTAGCGGCAGGTAGCGGTACATTAAAAGATGCGGTAAACGAGGCGCTTCGTTACTGGGTTTCACATGTGCATGATACGCATTACATTATGGGATCTGTTCTCGGACCACATCCATTCCCGCAAATTGTCCGTGATTTCCAAAGTGTAATTGGGAATGAGACGAAAAAACAATATGAAGAATTAGAAGGGAAATTACCAGAAGCAGTCGTTGCTTGCATTGGTGGTGGGAGTAACGCGATGGGTATGTTTTATCCGTTCGTACATGATGAAGAAGTTGCTCTTTACGGCGTAGAGGCAGCTGGAAAAGGCGTTCATACAGAAAAGCATGCAGCCACTTTAACGAAAGGAAGCGTCGGTGTTTTACACGGATCAATGATGTATCTTCTGCAAAATGAAGAAGGGCAAATTCAAGAAGCACACTCTATTTCAGCAGGACTCGATTATCCAGGTGTTGGTCCAGAACATAGCTTGCTAAAAGATATTGGCCGCGTTTCTTATCATTCGATAACAGACGAAGAAGCATTAGAAGCATTTCAATTATTAACGAAAAAAGAAGGCATTATCCCGGCCCTAGAAAGTTCACATGCTGTCGCATACGCATTAAAATTAGCTCCGCAAATGAAGGAAGATGAAGGACTTGTTATTTGTTTATCTGGCCGCGGCGATAAAGATGTAGAGAGTATAAAACGTTATATGGAAGAGGTGTAAAAAATGGGAGTAGAAAAAATTAAAGCAGCGTTTGAAAATGGCAAGAAAGCATTTATTCCGTACGTAATGGGCGGAGATGGTGGACTTGAGAAATTAAAAGAAAGAATTCGTTTTCTAGATGAGGCTGGGGCAAGCATCGTTGAAATTGGTATTCCGTTTTCAGATCCAGTCGCAGATGGTCCAACGATTCAAAGAGCAGGAAAGCGAGCGTTAGATAGCGGTGTAACATTAAAAGGCATTTTTCAAGCTTTAGCGGAAGTAAGGAAAGAAGTACAAATGCCATTTGTTCTTATGACATATTTAAATCCGGTACTTGCATTCGGAAAAGAGCGATTCATCGAGAACTGTATGGAAGCAGGTGTAGACGGCATCATCGTACCAGACTTACCGTATGAAGAACAAAATATTATTGCTCCGTTACTTCGAGAGGCAAACATTGCGCTCATTCCACTCGTTACCGTAACGAGCCCTATTGAAAGAATTGAAAAAATTACGAGTGAATCAGAAGGGTTCGTTTATGCTGTTACAGTAGCGGGCGTAACGGGAGTACGTCAAAACTTTAAAGAGGAGATTCATAGTTACTTAGAAAAAGTAAAATCACACGTCAACTTACCAGTAGTCGCTGGATTTGGCATTTCAACAAAAGAACATGTAGAAGAAATGGTTACAATATGCGACGGAGTTGTCGTTGGAAGTAAGATCATTGAGCTTTTAGAAAATGAAAAGCGAGAAGAAATATGTGAATTAATATATGCAACAAAACAAAAAGAAGAGGCGTAGTCTCTTCTTTTTGTTTTGCGTAATAAATGTTAAAATATACAGAAAATACATATAATTCAGAGGGTGAGAAGGCATGCTAAGACGGAAATTACTATATCTTCTTTTAACTGTACCACTATACGCTTGGCTCATTAGCATGACGAAAATAGAGTTGATGGCTCTATTTTTAGGATATGTATTCATCTTTTCAAATTTAAATCGCATTCAAGAACAGTCTATTTTAGAAATATGTATATTTTCGATTAGTGTAGAATTATTTAGTATCGTTTCGATTGTATTATTAAACGAATTATTCAGGTGGATTCATTCATTTGAATTAATGAAATTTGGAAATATTGTATTGCAAGTAATATGTGCTTATATTGTGTTTGTTGTGTTAGATAAAATAGTCGGACAGCAGACAGTTTTTCAGGATAATAGAAAATGGGAGTGATTTAAAAAAGGAGCTAAACGGCTCCTTTTTTAAATCTGTTGTAAAAACAATTGAAAATTATGACATCTGTTATATAATAGTTAAAAATTGTATTTTATAACGAAATGAGATGATAACATGGTCATATTGTTGGCACTTATCCCAATTATAATGATTTTCATTTGTTTATTTTTATTTAAACAAACGTCATTAAGGTCTTCGTTAATTTCTTATGCTGTGTCTGTTGGAATCGTTTTACTCTCGCCAACGTTTCGATTAGGGATAAGTGAAACTGTGCACGCAACGATTAAAGGGTGGTTAATTTGTTTTATTGTCGGGTACGTTTTATTTTTCGGTATTTTTTTATTTCACCTCATGAACAAAATGGGGTACATCAATCAAGTAGCACGTTTTCTAGAAAAAGTTACTCAGGATCGCTTATTACAAATGCTGCTTATGTGTTTTGGCATTTGCCCGCTTATTGAATCAGTAAGTGGATTCGGTATCGGCTTCATGGTTGCAGCACCTATTTTTATTTCACTAGGATATAAACCATTTCAAGCTGTACTGCTCTCATTTATCGGCTTACTAGCTAGTTCATGGGGCGCAATGGCAACTGGTACAATTATCGGTTCGCAGCTAATAAATATGCCCCTTACAACACTTGGTATAAATACAGCGCTATTAAGTATTCCGATGTTTGCTTACTTTATTATTCTTTCTTTACACGTTGTTGGCGGCTGGCAAGCGGTTATAGAAAAGTGGAAAGAAGGAGTAGGATTCTTTCTATTATTTTCTCTCGGAATCTATCTTTCTAACGCATACGTAAGCGTGGAACTAGCCGGGATATTAAGTTCTATCGTTACGATTACATTTGGCTTTCTTATCATTAAATTAAAAGGAAAAAGTGGGCAAAATCTTATAACAGAACATGCGGCTGCAACGGAGAGAGAAGTATCCATTATAAAAATTATTAGCCCTTATATATTTCTAACAGTTTGTATTTTACTTTCTCGCCTCGTTCCAGCATTACATGATTTGTTCAGATCATATGCGGTTCTTGATTTGAAATCATACTCTTACAAACTAGAGTTACTATATTCACCAGGATTTTGGCTCGGTATGACTTGCTTATTTACTATTATTTTCTTCCGCATCCCGTCTAATATTATTAAACAATCACTCTCGCAAACGATCAAACAATGGATTCCTTTTGCGATTACGACGACAATGTTTATCGCCATTTCAGAACTAATGGGTGCATCAGGCATGCATTCATTACTCGCAAAGACAGCTGGTGAAACATTTGGAACCTTTTTCGTTTTCGTTGCTCCGTTTATTGGCGCTATTGGTGGATTTTTAACAGGTAGTAACGCAGGATCAAATGCAATGTTTATAAAACTACAAATGCAAACCGCACAAAACGTAGCACTCCCGTGGCAATATGTCACAACACTGCAAAACACCGCATCATCAGTAGCGACAATCGCTTGCCCGTCACGGATTACACTAGGTGCTTACTTATGTAATATCCCTTACCGTGAAAATGAACTGTTAAAGAAGACGACGATAATGATCTTTGGTGCGGTTTTGCTTGTAATGGTAGAAGTTATTGTTTGGTATATGTTGAGAAATTAAAAATCCTCCTAACATAGGAGGATTTTTTTTATGAGTGGATAATGTTTTAAATATGAAAAGCTTCTACTAAGTCAACAACCCGCCACTTAACACCCTTACGGGTCGTTTGAAGTGGGGGCTTGCGTCTGTCGGAGTTCGACAGTGCTTCTACCCTCATAGAGAGCAACTACGCTTATTCCTACCCAGTAGTACGAACGAGCAATGCTCTCCTACCTTAGTATGGTGGAGCATAAGGACGGTTGACTTCGCCCCTACCACAAGAGCTATACTCCTGTGGTAACTACACTGATATGCTTAATTCCCTTACGGTGTAGATTCATCGCACCAATACGGTCATCATTTGATTGGTATTGGCAATTTTTACACTTAAAAGTGTGTAGCTTTTTATTACGATTCGCTTTTTCAATGTTTCCGCACTTAGGGCAAGTTTGGGAAGTATATTTGGGGTCTACCACAATTACCTTTTGTCCATTCAATTCAGCTTTATACTCAAGCATTTGACGGAACTGATAGAAAGCCCAAGATACAGAAACATAGCGGTTTTTCACTCGTACTTTCTCTGTCGCAGAACGAACCCCTGTTAAGTCTTCTAAAACAAACATAGTACCTCTAGGGTATGCCTCAACGAGTGCCTTTGTAATTTGATGGTTTACATCAGTTACATAACGGTTTTCTCTTGAGCCAATTTGTTTTATTTTCTTACGAGAAGATGGTGTTTGTCGTGTTTGTAATTGCTTACGAGTAGCTTTAAATTTACCACGCTTATGTTTAACAATATTTCCGTTGTAGAAGGTTGTTTTGCCCTGACTATCATAAGTGGTTGCAAGGAAGTTGATTCCTAAATCAACACCAACGATGTTGTTTACATCTGCGAAATCTAATGTTTGGTACTCTTTTGTCATCGGGATATGTAAGAACCACTTTTTGTACTTATGCACTAATTTAGCAGTACCAAATTTCCAAGTGCTGTTGAAGTATTTCTTCATAGCCTTACGCTCATAATTTAGTTTTAGGCGACCTTCAAGCGTGTTTACACTAAATTGGTTTTTGGTTAGTGAATAATCTCGATTCCAGACTAAATCATATTCTGCAAGTTTGAAGTCAATCAAAGACCATTCATGTCCATTTGATTTAGCCGACTTGTAACGAGGAATTACAGTTTTCATCACAGATTGAGCCATTTGACTTTTTAACCTAAATTGATTTCGCAAATCAGAATAAGATAAGTTATTGAGATTTACTTGATTAAGGTTCTTTGTTTCAAATATGTGTTTTGATAACCAATTACAAGCCTTGCGGTAAGCGTTCGTTGTTATCTTTAGACTTTCAGCTTGATTATCGGAAACATGGATTTGTATTTTTGCAGTAATTGTAGGCATTATTTTCACCGCCTTTCACTAATTAAATTGTAACAGATTTTTAGTGAAAGCAAACAACTTAAGTAGAGAAAGTAGGAGGCAAGGTGGAAGTTTCAGATACTTGATATGGTACAGAATCTTAGGATTTTTAACGTACCATACCGTATCTGCCGGCAATTCCTCCCCCACTTATCGTTGGGATATCGCCCTTCACACGATTGAAGTAGGGGGTATCCTTGCCGATTTTAGATGAATAGGAGATGAAATGTATGCCCCTAAAAAACTACGGTGTGTTAAAAGGTACAGTTATACAATCAAAGATTGGAAAAGGGAAGACACCTCATTATCAAGTTCATTTACAGGGCGAGACTGGAGTAGATTATCGTATTGCTATTAACGTAAAGTCGCAAAGTTATCCGTCAGAAGTTTTATATTTTGCGAGTAACAATATTCGGTCAGAGGCGATTCATATTTTACCGACATTACCATTTGGTTTTACGGAAGTAAAAAATAATGAACCGAAAGTAGCTTTAGATTATGTAAGAGGCAATCTATTTGACTCAAAACAAATGATTCCTTTGCCTCCCGAAAAAGCAGGAGCAGATAATGATTTAAACGAAAAAATAGAACGTTATATAAAGCGAGCGATGGAAGAAAAAGCAATTATTTACGCGTTTGGCGAAAGATGGGGACCAGAAGAAAACACACCAGATTCCTATTTTCATTTCAAACCAGGAAACGGTATACATGATATTCACATGAATCAAGGGAATGTAGAAAAATGGCAAGGTGATAATGGCATATGGCAAGATGGAGGAATACTTATTCACTTTGAAAAGGAAGAAGAATGGATTGGTATCTTTCTTGCCTTTCAATCACAGTCATGGTGTACCGATGAAGAGGGGCATGCTCGTGTTCCGGTTGAGCATTGTGATTATAAGGGGAATAATTAATAAGAAGAGGGCGTTCAAAAAGAACGCCCTCTTTTTATTTTATAAAACCCAAAACTAACGAGTGTAGAAAGACAAGAGAACAGCAGTGCCACACTAGAAAACGCAATGAGATACATATTATATTTCATAACCTGTCCAATTAGCTGATTACTGTCGTATTGAAACAGTCCTGCTATTATGTTGAATAAAAATAACACGATAAACATGACGATAACTCCGTCTATTGATCCTTTAATATCTGGTTTACTTAAAGCGATATGTGCGGAAATGCAAATGGCGATAAATAAAAATAACCAAAAGGAAGGATTCAATAAATTACCGATTGTAAATAAGCTTTTCAATAATACAAACGTCGACAAGAGCATGTTTTGGATCATTTCTAGATTAATAGAAGTAGAAGCGATCGTTTTTTCGAGGGTTGTATTAAATAAAAAATATGATTCTGGTATGAAATAACGCATTAAAAGGATTAATGCAGTAATACCAGAAATAATAGGCCCAATGCCGATGAAGAAATTCCCAATTCGTTGATACACACTTTTTTGATTGTATTGATGTTGTACGTAACCTAAAGCCCCTTGACTTGTATCTGTTGGGAAGAACTGAGTCGCTACAATTTTATGACGGAACAGTACGCACATAATGGCATGTCCAAGTTCGTGAATAGGAACACCAACCCACGCAGTCAAAAGAAATCCCTTTCTCCCAAAGGCTCTCGACCAATACATTCGTGTGAGAGATTCTAAATAACCTAATAAAAATCCAATTACAATGATAACGCCAATTAAGGAAAATAATTGGATTATGCTTGTAAGGAGTATTTGAAAAATTGAGTTTACCAATTCCATTATCTTTCATCCAATCTGTTAAAAATGTTATTTGTTCTGTTTCATAATAGCATTATTTTTCAAGATTGCTAGCACATATATTTTCTTTCGGAAGAAGGATTTCATAATCTTTTTCTTGTAGTCATGTTTTATGTACAAAGTCATATATTGAATTTGTAACACCCTATAAGGTATATGCTTAAGGAGGGATTAGAGAATGAAATGTCCGTCATGTCATACAGAACATGCAGTAGAGGCAAAGTTTTGCGGGAATTGTGGACATTCGTTAACGGAAGAAGTAGTGGCAAGTAGTGGCAAAGAAGAAGGGCAGGAACAAGCGCGTGTGGCACAAGAAAAGGAAACGCGTCCAAATGAAACGGTAGAACAAGCGAAGCGGTTTGCGAGCGGCTATTTTCAATTTTTTAAACGTGCATTACAAGCACCGACAGCGATTATGAAAAGCGGCACTATTGAAGTACGAAATGGAATTGTAAGTCTTGTTCTTATTTGTTTTTTAGGAGCATGTATTTTTTATAGAATGATGAGTGCAGCATCAGCAGTTACGAGAACATTTGCACCAGATATATCTACTCCCACGTTTTTTGGAGAATCTATAACGGTCTTTTTCTTTTTATTAATTTTAACTTTATTTGTCGGATTTATTATTTTTGTAAGTGGTAAGATGATGAAATCATCTTTTTCGTTTCTTGAAGTATTTGGTATATGGGGAACGATAGCGACGCCGGCTATTGTCATATTAGTTCTTTCTTTTCTTTTTAGTTTTTTATTAATCTTTTTCTTACCGATATTATTATCGGTAGTTGTAACTTATATAGGGATTAGTATAACTGTAGCCGTATTAAAACTAGACAATGGCGGATTAGATCTCGTTTACACACTTATTATTGCAAATGTTTTAATTGGAATTGCAACGTTCATTGTACTTTGGTCTTACATTAGCACGATAATTCAAGCCTTAACACAGGGAATAACTGGCTTCTAATGAAAAGGTGGTTGACTGAATGAATGTATGTACAAAGTGCGGAGTTCAGTTTGAAGATGGTGTACAATTTTGTCAAAACTGCGGGATGAAGAGGGGAAGTCCTGCAGTAAAGAAGAACATGAGCGGTGGTACAAAAGTTGGCATTACACTGTTAGCACTATTTGTTATAGCGATTATTGGATTGTATTTGTACGGATCATCGTATTATACGCAGGTGGCACAAGTAGACCGGATGATTACGATTTTACAAGAGCGGGACGGAGAGAAATTAGCTGAGATCGTTACGGCAGATGATCCATCGGTTATGATAACGAGAGAGAGTTTAACGCCTCTATTTTCATATATAAAAGAAAATCCATCTTACGTAAATGAATTAAAAGGATATTTGAGACAAGGTGAAAAACAACGGGACGGAATAGAAAGGGCTGATTTTTCATTAACGAAAGACGGAAAGTATTTCTTTATATTTGATCGGTATAAATTGAAAGCGAAGACGTACTATACAACTTTGCTTACAAATGAAAAAGGCGTATCGTTAAAAATGAACGGAAAAGAAATTGATAAGACAGATGACAAAAAGTTTGAGAAGCAATATGGGCCATTTCTTCCGGGAAATCAAGTGTTTCAATCAGAATATAAAAATGACTATGTAAAACTATCACGTGAGGAAAAGGTTGTACTTATGAAACAAAGCCAAAATAACGTAACGATAGATTTAACGTTGCAAGGTCAATATATTACAGTTCAAACGAACGCGCCTGGTGCAACATTGTACGTAAATCAAAAACCAGTTACAGCGCTCGCAGGAGAAGAAATTACATGGGGGCCTGTAGCGACTGATGGAAGCGCGAAAATTTATTTAGAACGAAATGGAGAAAATGGACGGGAAACGACAAAAGTAGAGACGGTAACGGCACTTTCGTCTTATAATCTTCCATTCCAAACGAAAAGTGCAGAAAAAACAGTTGTTTATAATGTTACCCCGTCACCTACGACTGGGTATGTATATAATGGTTTCATCTTTCCTGATAGTGATATTCGAAAATTAACGAGCACAGATTTAACCTATTTATCGAAAGAACAGTTGAAAATTGCTAGAAATGAAATATATGCAAGGCATGGACATATTTTTCAAACGAAAGATATGCAAGCGTATTTTGCAAAACAGTCTTGGTATAGAGAAAATCCTTATTTTACAGGAAAGTTAACAGATATCGAAACTTATAATATTGAACTAATTAAATCAAGAGAATAGAGCGCGGGAAAAAGGTACAGTGCATATTACTGTACCTTTTTTATGATTATTTAGCTGGACCAGGATCCCTAGAGAAAAAGATATGAAAGAGAAATGTGACTTTACTTGCTCCCCCTGATGTACTGGCTTGCACATCAGATAAAGAACTAGACGTTAAAGCAGCTTCGGAATGAGGAGGGACGATTATTTTAAGCGTATCATCTGATTCTGATGATGCAGTAACTGTTATTGTATCGTCAGAAAAATTTATAATTTTAACAGTACCGACTGGAAAGATGGCCTTGCGAGCGTGTGATGCAGAAGCGAAGCGGGTAGCTTTCCAAATAGTTTGTGAGAAAGTGTCATTGTCAGATAACCAAGCACGAGCACTGTATAAAGTTACACTAACGGTAAACTCCTGTTCAAGCGGAAGGGCGGGTTTCGGTTCTATCGGTTCCTCTGGAAGCTGGACGAGAAGGCCGGCGCACATGTATATTTCACCTACTTTCAATTGGTTACTGTTATAGCATATTAAACATGTTGTTTATAAGACACGACAGTTACCTATTCATACATAAGTTTGTGCACCAAATTTGAAGATGAAATTCTCTTTCTTTACAATGGAAGTAGGTGTTATTTCTATAAAATATGGAAAACGTAAAGAGTATGTAAAAAAGAAGGAGTGGTAAAGTGAACTATGTCATTATTGGCGGAGATGCAGCTGGTATGAGTGCAGCTATGCAAATTGTTAGAAACGATGAAAATGCAAATGTTGTAACTTTAGAAAAAGGTGAAATTTATTCATACGCTCAGTGTGGATTACCGTATGTCATTAGTGGTGCTATCGCTTCAACTGAAAAGTTAATCGCGCGCAACGTAAAGACGTTTCGTGAGAAATATGGAATTGATGCGAAAGTGCGTCATGAAGTAACGAAAGTAGATACGGAAAAGAAAATGGTGTACGCAGAGCATACGAAGACGAAGGATGTCTTTGAATTTCCATATGATCGATTATTAATTGCGACTGGAGTGCGTCCTGTTATGCCAGAATGGGAAGGACGGGAATTACAAGGCGTTCATCTTTTAAAAACAATTCCTGATGCTGAGCGCATATTAAAAACGCTAGAAACGAATAAAGTTGAAGATGTAACGATTATTGGCGGTGGTGCCATTGGACTTGAGATGGCAGAAACATTCGTCGAACTTGGTAAGAAAGTAAGAATGATTGAGCGAAATGATCATATCGGTACGATTTATGATGCAGATATGGCAGAGTACATACATAAAGAAGCAGATAAGCATCATATTGAAATTTTAACGAATGAAAATGTAAAAGCATTTAAAGGAAATGAACGAGTAGAAGCAATCGAAACGGATAAAGGTACGTATAAAGCAGATCTTGTTTTAGTGTCGGTTGGAGTGAAGCCAAATACTGATTTTCTTGAAGGGACAAATATACGTAAGAATCATAAAGGAGCAATCGAAGTAAATGCATATATGCAAACAAATGTGCAAGACGTATATGCAGCCGGTGATTGCGCAACACATTACCACGTTATAAAGGAAATTCATGATCATATCCCGCTCGGAACGACTGCCAATAAGCAAGGGCGACTTGCTGGACTGAATATGCTTGATAAACGAAGAGCTTTTAAAGGTACGTTAGGCACAGGCATTATTAAATTTATGGATTTGACACTCGCAAGAACAGGGTTAAATGAAAAAGAAGCAAAAGGGCTACACATTCCGTATAAAACGGTCAAAGTAGATTCTACAAATATGGCGGGCTATTATCCAAATGCAAAACCACTTTACTTGAAATTACTATATCGCTCCGATACGAAACAGTTATTGGGCGGGCAAGTAATTGGAGAAGAAGGCGTAGATAAACGTATTGATGTGATCGCGATGGCACTTTTCAATAAAATGAGCATTCATGATTTAGAAGATGTCGATTTAAGTTATGCACCACCATATAACAGCGTTTGGGATCCAATTCAGCAAGCGGCAAGGAGAGCAGAATAGCACTTTTTAAAGTGCTATTTTTTTGTTAAAGGGGAATTATCATTTTTGTCGAATAAAGAGGATCGGGAAATAGTTACATATGTGGAAGGGGAGTTTTTTTATGATTGTAGCACTTCAAAAAGTTCAAGAATCAGAAAAAGAAATATTACGTAATTTGTACGCTTTATATCTTCATGACCTTTCTAAGTTCACTATGAATATAACTATCGGAGCGAACGGATTTTTTGAATACGAAGATTTGCATATGTTTTGGAAAAATGACGGAATCACACCGTATTTTATAAAAGTTGATCATAGTATTGTAGGATTCTTATTACTACTGGAACGCCCGTTTTTGAAGAAGGAAAATGATTTTGGTATTAATGATATTTTCATATTGAATCAATATAAAGGAAAAGGAATCGGTAAACAAGCTGTTGAGAATTTACTAGAAGAGAAAAGAGGACAATATTTCGTTATCGAACTTGTAAAAAATGTACCAGCAGTGTCGTTTTGGAAGAAAGTATATAAAGAACTGAACATTGAATTTGATGAGAGAGAGCAGTTAATTGATGAGGAAGAATGCCTCGTTCAAACGTTTAAAATTTAATGAAATTGGTGTTCCTTTTATATTACTTTGAAATTTAACTTTATCCCGCAAAGGCCCGATTGGTTCAACTAATAATCAGTGGGGATGAAGACCCCTATTGATTAAAGTTTCACTTTATTTTGAATATACCGTTCCCCCTTGAAAACATATTACTAATCGCTTATATTTTCATATAGTATTTATTTTTTAAACGAAGCAATGAACGAACCAGGGGGCGCAGTATGGCAATTAATATGAAAACAATCGAAGAATGGATTGTTGAATCAAATACAAGACATGAAGAAGACTTTGGACACGTTGTGGAAGAAATGAAAGAAGTATGTGTCGGACTTGATAACGCGACATTAATTTATACGAAAAATGTATTTTGTTTCGGTAAAAAAGTAGAAGTATTTTTCTTCTTCCAAGACCATGTCGTGATCGGACAAGAAAAAGACGAATATATTGAGATTGAAAAATTAAAGTATGATGATATTACAAATAGTAATTTAAAAACAAATGACAAAAATACAACGTTAGAATTAAAGTTTGCTAACGGACAATCTATTAATTTAGATAGTTTAAATGATAACTACGGTACGAAAAATTGGTTATTTGCTAGACAAATTAAGAGTATTTTTAAGTTAATCTAGTAAAAAGCAGGCCCATAAAGGTCTGCTTTTTTACTTATTTCCTATTACACAAAGGCATCCTCTTTCTTCGTAACATTTCACACTTTTAAATCCTGTCTTATAAAATAGGTTTATTAATTCTTCAGTCGTTTTACATTTTTCCATATGATATTGAATTTTGAAAGTTTCAGCCACTAATAAAAAGGAGCCGTCCGATCTTAAGACGCGAAATACTTCTTTTATATCTTGTTCAATATCAGGCCAAAAATAATGAGTTTGAAAGGCGGTAATGAGATCGAAGAAGTTCGTATGATGTGGAATAGAAGACACGCTTGCTTGTTGAACAATTACTTTTTGTTTTTGAACATCTTTTGCATTTGTCTGTATAGAATTTTTCACAGCTTGATCGGAGTAATCAATCCCATATATTTCCCCAAGTGGAGTTCGTTTTGAAAGAGTGTGTATGGTTTTGCCTCCACCACAGCCGATGTCTAATACGACTGCATCTGTCTTTATGTGTACTTTCTGTAATGCCCAATTTATTAATCTCGTATGTGCAGCGTTCATAATACAAAGCATGGAGGAACCAATTGTTCCGCTAGGATTTTTTGCTTGCTGAATTAACCGTTGTAAAATGTTCAAGTTAAATTCTCCTTTTATGTAAGAATATATACTCATTTCTCTTTTTATAAATTAAATCCTTTAAAAAAAGCACGCCGATTGACGGCGTGCTTTTAACTATGCAAAGCCCCTTTTAACCAATTTCGCGCCCGATATGCCCCAACTGGAACTTGAATAAGAGATGTTTCATTCCCAGCATCAATTCCGTACAATTGATCACATGAATTTGTATCAAAACTTAGTAAAGGATGCCCACCCATCCCCATAGCAGTTGCAGCAAAAACGAGTTTATGAACGAGGATACCAGCTTCCATTTGGTGAATACGGTATCCTCTATAGCCTAATGCATTTGTATAGTAATCTTTCTTTCCGACTACATGTAAGCAAAGTGGTACTTGAAAAAGGTTTACGTTATCCATCGTCATACTAGATTGAAGGAGATAACGAAGGTCCCCATATCGAAGTGGTTGTATGGAATGTGTTGTACTGTTATAAGTGTAAGCGCCGTTTTCTATATCTTTTACGTTATAGAAACATCCATATAATGAGACGCGTGCATTTTCATTTACATACTTACCATCAAGGTCGCTGTAATAGGGGAAGGAGAGGCTCGCTTCTTGTAGTAAAGTAGCGAGCTCAGCTGCATCCCATTTCGTTAAAATAAAGTCCGCATCAGGAGAATATCGTTTTTTACAAAGTTGTAGGAAATCATACGATAACCGTTCTACTTTCGGTAGCTGTACAGCGTACGTATTATGTTGATAGTGCTCTTCATGATGTAGTGTTTGGAAGTGTGCTGTCGATTCAATCATAGAAGCTTCATTTATTTTTGTTATCATCGGATGTTCATTTACATGTTTTGAGCGAACGAAATGTTCATGTGCTAACGGCGGAATTTGTTGCAACAACTCATGAGAAGTAACTGTTTTATTTTCACGGTAATCATTGTGAAACCAATTAGTTTCTGGTTCTGTACTTAAAGGAATGACGGCATACACACTTTCTTCAACTTCTGACAATCCGAGTAAATGATTCAGTGCACGGTCTAGAAATTGAAAGTATACGCCATTCGTATAACCGAACTGTTTTGCACATTCTAGTAATTGTCCAATGAGAACCCCGCTATCTAATCCTTGAAGGCGATATGAAAAGTTATTGTATTTAAAGAAGTTTTTCCAAAACATAGTGGATACGAATGCGGCACCGAAACAATCATGTATATTACAGCGATTACCGAGTGCGTCTGCTAAATAAGAATCGAAATTTCCTTCGCGAAGGAAAATAAGTCGGTGATGCGCGGCGTCATAATGGTAAATGCCGTCTGGATAATCGTCAATCTTTAAATAGATATACAATTCATTCGGATATAAAGCACCGCCTGAAGGAATGGATCTGCGTAATACATTTCTCTCGCTATTTAGCTGACATAATTGTGTTACACCAAATGAATACCAAAGATAGTGACCAATCTCATTTAGAGTAGGTGTAGTAGAAGAGTTCGATAAAGATAACGGGATTTCTAAGGAGAGCGGGATGGTAGGTACATTTCGATATAATTTATAAGGAAGCGGTGCGTCTTTCCAGTCCACCTCATGATTCGGCATAATTTCATCAATAGAGAAATGGAGATGATGTAAAAAAGTATCTAGCTGCATGAAATCCCTCCTTTACTATGGAAACGGGTGCGGATGTGGATTTAATTGTTCATTTGTTAACGGTTCAGCGCTATATCCAAGTGTCATCGGTACGGTATAGACTCTATCTAATCCTGTAACACGAGTAAGGTGATGGCCGAATGTCATCGGTAACATGCCTGGAATAATGACTTTTACACAGTGTAGTCCGTTCTTTTCTATAAGGGGAACGGTTTGATCTACAACGATTATTTCAAGATTAGATTGATGCAAACGATTTAAAAGTTGGTGGAGATCGGATGTTAAATCCATATCAAATGATTGTGATACATTCATTTCTTGGAACGTTTGCACCGGTGCATCTTCTCGTAAAAGGAAGTGAAGACGTTCTTCCGTTTCTTTCAATCCGTACAGCATACTATGGTCTTCCATTTTATTAACGAAATAAGGATCTTGTAAGCATTTTTCATAGTATTCTCTTTTGTGCTCGAGCTCATCGTCTGTTATAAGTAACATGCCTGCTATTTCTTGAATGGCACTTTTTAAAGCTCGAATAGGATCTAAATGAGCGCCTCCCGCACAAACAACGTTCATTCCATTTTCACGCGTATTTTTTGCAATTACCCATAAGCTAGGAATGCCGTGTTCCATCGTCGCGTTAAAAGCGTGTAATTCATACCCGGTAATTGTACGTAACCGCTGAATCATTAATTGTAATTCTGTATCGTTTGCTGAATTAAGATCAAGGCGGGGAAGAGGTAATTCGGCATACCAAGTGAGTAAGAAGGCATCACGCTCTACAATTTCTAAAATGCCGTGAAAAATCGCTTCTTCTAAACTACCGCCAATTGCACATCCATTTGATGTTTCATACACGAAAGCATCTCGATGACCAAGGCTATAATAAGCAATTGATTCAGGAACTAAAAGCGGTCTGTTTTGTGATAAAGAATATCCCCATACCCAGTTTTGCTCATAATCAGGATCAAACGGCTTAAATGGAAAATTATCACGATTGTAGTGTTCATTTGTATGCACACCGAGTGTAAGGGGATTTAGTGCATGTTCCTCTAAATCATGAAAACTACCATGCACATTTGTCTTTTTCCCGCGAGGCGACATACCGCAATATCGTTCTAAACCTTCTAAAATAGCAGTTGCTTCACTGACTGCAAATGAATGAGTTCGGCCTGCAACACCTTCATTTCCAAACATTAATGGCATGTTTATAATGACGTCAGCGAATGGTAATAAAGAATGCTGCATTTTGCCGTTCAACATACCGACCCGATAATCTAAATAGTCTCTCGTTAAAAATGTGTTTAATTCATGAATGGAACGGCAGCGATACGTTTCGGTGCTTACTTTTAAACTCGGTTGTAAAGAAACTTCCGCCGCATCCGCAGTATCATCAGGTAAACTACTACATACAGGACAGAGAGGATCTGGAAGAAAAGAATGCCGCGTACATTGTAATGTTTGTAAGTTTAGTAAAATAAGTTCATTTTCTAAAGAAGAATGGTTATGAGTTAACATTTTTTCTGTTTCGGCACAAATAAGATGGCACATTTGTAACATTCCATTTTGGGTGGCACGTACATCACGCCTCGTTCCATTTTCGGCTTTAAAGGCATATTTCCGCTGTAGTTCCCACATTTCTTTTTGATCAAAGCCAGCGATAAAACGGCGTCCATCAGAACAATGGGAACATCCGGGCGTAAGAGGATGAATGTAAGGACCGATAATACCTTCGCCAAATGAAGTGAAACCACGAAGCCACGGAATATGATTTGAGCGAAAAATAAGTTCGGCATCATGATGAATAGTAGAAGGAGATCCGTCATGTAATACGAGAGCGAGATGAATATTTTCAGGGGGTTCTTCTGTAAGGGTATGTTGACGAATGATGGAATATTGTTCGCATAATTGATCATGTACATAGTCTGCGAGTAGGCCATCTCCTATAAGCAATATATTTTGAATCATAAACCGTCCTCCTTTGCAATTAATACCCCATACACACTGTCTAAGTTTTCTTTCAAAAATGGTTCGATTGCTAAATCAAACACGAAGGGATAAAAACTATGTTCTTCTAAATGCTGTAAGGCAAGCTGTAAAGATTGCGCACTTGGAATTTCTTCTTCCGCTTGTATCTCCACCCTAAAAGAATCAGTGTCATATAAAATAATAGATGAGTCATACAAAATATTAGC
Source organism: Bacillus sp. L_1B0_5 (assembly GCF_000836715.1). Lineage (NCBI taxonomy): Bacteria > Bacillati > Bacillota > Bacilli > Caryophanales > Bacillaceae > Bacillus > Bacillus sp. L_1B0_5. The sequence goes on from NZ_JXIS01000048.1 coordinate 22,385, forward strand.
TCTGTAAGGAATTTCTTCATTTTGAATGTGAAAGAGTGATAGTTGTAGTGCGTTCCGTAACGCTAACGTCATATTTATATTAGATGCACCGTACCATCTATCATTTATACCGATCCAAACGACAGGAAAACTAAGAATCTCTTCGCTCATTGCTATTTGAGGTGTTTCATGGATTGTAGAGAGAGCATCGTAATAAAATCTACAATGTTTATCTTGAATATCAGTTAAATCAACAGTTGTAAGTTCTTCTAGCGTATGTGACTGCCGCTCATACAGTTTATTGTTTAAATGTTGCTGTAGTGCCCGATAAAATCCTTCTGTCATCGTTTCTCCAGCACCGATACCGATATCGTTATGTTCAGGAATAAGGCGGTGAATGATTTCTGTTACATATGTTTCAATTCCTGTTAAACCAGCTTCTCGGCGTGCTTCATTATGAGTCAATCCACTGCAAGTCATAAGAGGCAGAAGGGGAGCTGGGCCATCTGATAGTGGAGTGGCTACTTGAATATAGCACTGTGATAACGGTAATTGATATGAATCTTGTTCATCCCATACATGGAATATACCAGCTTCTTTAGAAGTTAATGAGTCAAAAAATCGGAATACATCAGTTGAAGTATGTTGGTTCGACCGATGCTCAAGTTTTTCAGAAAGATTTTCTATCGTATCAATTGTAAAACTTTCATCAGTTGCAAGAGGATGTTTTATAAAAGAATGCCACGTTCCTTCAAGTGTTTCATAGTTTAATAAAAAGAATTGTGCTTCTTTTTCCCGATGTGAATCATCTGCGACATGCTTAAATAATTCAAAAACGATTACATTTGTTAACATTGCAGATGTAATTGGTGAGAAGGAATCCGATGAATTTTCATTTTGTAAAGTCGTTTCATGTAGTCGATGCCATGCGGATTCCCAGCATTCATCACGATTTTCCGTTACGACAGGCCCAGCTATACCGAGTGTAGATAAACAAATAGCTGGTATGAAATTCTTTTTCGTTTCTCTACAAATAGTGTGAACTGTTTGTAAACCATCAATGTCTCCATTTTGAGAAACATATAAAATCCAATCAAAAGGTTCGAATACTTCATGCAAGGGACGGTCAATTGTAGTATCGATTTCTTGAACAAGTACATTGTTATCAACTTCATATGCACGTTCTATTAGCTCATGTATTCTGTCATAGTTTGTTTCATCACGATCTGTAACGAGGTAATGAAATGTAGGTAAACCAGATTCTAATAAAGAAGAAACTAAGGAAGTAAGCATATCCCCAGAACCAAGTACAAGTACATTTGCCCCGCGGTACGTTTCGAATTTTAAAGCACCTGAATGAGAATCAGCTTCTAAAAATTCAATTTGAGAAGCATATCTGTCGAGTAATGTACTGTTTAATTCATGAGGTGCATCTTGATTTGCATCGCGAACGAAACCATTTTCATATAAAACCTCTCCAATTTCAAATACACGATTTTGATAGGGGAGAGGGAGTCCATCAGTTATTTCTGCTAAAGAATAATTACCGTTAAACATGGGCATTAATTTTTCAATCCAGTCATAAATTCCAGCACCGTCCATGCGAAATGAACTGGCGTTATTTCGAAAATAGACACCCCCGTTTGAATCGGGGAGGAAGAAAGTATCCTTATTTACTTTAAGTTTTGCATGAATTGGAAGGTTATTCATTTTAATCCTCCTTACGTTTAGGCATACATTATTACTTTATGTCATGAAATTTGTCCCGTATGAACACAATAAAAAAAGGCTGTAGAATGATTCATTCTACAGCCTTTAATAGGTTAAAAATCTATCAACCTTCTAATAATAATGATTTTGGATCTTCAAGCATATCTTTAACAGCAACAAGGAAGCTAACTGCTTCTTTACCATCAACAATACGGTGATCGTAAGATAGTGCAAGGTACATCATCGGACGGTTTTCCATACGTTCTGCATCAATTGCAACTGGGCGTACTTGGATTTTATGCATTCCTAAAATACCAACTTGAGGGCTATTTAGGATTGGTGTTGACATTAGAGAACCGAATACACCACCGTTTGTAATTGTAAATGTACCACCTTGTAGTTCTTTTAATGAAAGTTTGTTATCACGTGCTTTCATACCTAAATTACGAATTTCACTTTCGATTTCAGCGAAGTTTAATTGGTTAGCATCGCGTACAACTGGAACAACTAATCCATCTGGAGCTGCTACTGCAATACCGATATCATAGAATTTTTTGATGATAAGCTCGTCACCTTGAATTTCAGCATTTAATAATGGGAATTGTTTTAATGCTGCAACAACTGCTTTTGTGAAGAATGACATGAAGCCAAGACGTACATCATGTTTTTTCTCGAAAGCATCTTTGCGTTCTTTACGTAATTCCATGATCGCACTCATATCAACTTCGTTAAATGTTGTTAACATTGCAGATGTTTGTTGAACTTCTACAAGACGTTTTGCAATTGTTTGACGGCGGCGGGACATTTTCACACGCTCAACTGGTTTTTCGAATTCAGTTTTTGCAACTGGAGCAGGAGCTGGACTCTTTGGAGCAGCTGGTGCTTCTTTTGGTGCTGCAGCATGAGCTTGTACATCATGTGGTCTCACGCGTCCAAGTGGATCTGTGCTACGTACGTCGTTTAAGTCGATTCCTAATTCACGAGCCATTTTTCTAGCAGCTGGTGATGCAATAGGACGGTTCGTATTTGGTAAGCCTTGTAGACCCGTAGTTTGTTCAGCATTTGGAGCTGCAGCTTTCGGTGCTTCAGCTGTTTCTTGTTTTGGTTGCTCAGCAGCTGGAGCAGGTGTACTTACTGCAACTGGTGCTCCATTAGCATCTAAAATTGCGATAGTTGCGCCAACTTCAACTGTATCCCCAGGTTCGCCTAGTAACTTCGATACAATACCTGAATCTTCTGCAATGATTTCTACATTGACTTTATCAGTTTCAAGCTCAACAACGCTGCCACCTTTCTCAACTTTGTCGCCTACGTTGATAAGCCATTGTGAAATAGTTCCTTCGGTAATAGATTCTGCAAGCTCAGGTACTTTAATTTCGATCATTTTAAATGTCCTCCCCTTATTTGCCTAACGGTGTGTTTTTTCTTCTTTTGTCTTCGGTAATCTCCATTTGTTAGCCGGGCCTTGGGCAGAATATCTGCCCAAGGAACAAGCTAGAAACCTTCATTATTACTTTTTAGTTGCTGTAAACTTCAATTTCTTGTTTATCTTGACGGAAGTTATACTTCACATCTAAAGCATGTGCAACAATTAGCTCTTGCTCAGCTTTATGTGCGAATGGATCGCCGCCAGATGGACTAGAGCGATCAGGACGTCCAATGTAACCTGTTTTCACTTTATCTCCAGCAAGTTCGAACAGAATTGGAGCCATGTAATGCCACGCGCCCATATTACGAGGTTCTTCTTGAACCCAAATGATTTCTTCTAAGTTTTTAAAGCGTTTAATAATAGATTGAACTTTCTCAGCAGGGAATGGGTACAATTGCTCAATACGAACGACATGAACTTCGTCTAAGCTGTACTCGTGTTTACCAGACTCGATTTCTGCTGCTAAGTCAATCGCCATTTTACCTGTACTTAAAACAAGACGTTTTACTTTATTTGGTTTCATACCAAGGTTTTCTTGTTCTAAAGCAGGTTGGAAACGTCCTTCGCTTAACTGGCTAGCAGTTGAAAGCGTAAGTGGGTGACGTAACAAGCTCTTCGGCGTCATCAGTACTAATGGTCGAACAGCTTCTGTTCCTAAGATAGATGCTTGACGACGTAGGATATGGAAGTATTGTGCCGCGCTCGTTAAGTTTGCAACTGTCCAGTTATTCTCAGCAGCTAACTGTAAGAAACGCTCTGGACGTGCGCTAGAGTGCTCTGGTCCTTGACCTTCATAACCGTGTGGTAATAGAAGAACTAAACCAGATTTTTGACCCCATTTTGCTCTTCCGGCTGAAACATATTGATCAAATAATGCTTGCGCAGTATTTGAGAAGTCACCATATTGTGCTTCCCACATAACAAGAGTTTCTGGAGCGAATACGTTATAACCATATTCGTAACCAACAACAGCAGCCTCTGATAACGGACTGTTATGAACAGAGAATGAAGCATTAATGTTTGGTAAACGGTGTAATGGTGAATATGTCTCATTTGTTTCTGTATCGTGCAGTACGATATGACGGTGTGCGAATGTACCACGCTGTGAATCTTGACCAGTTAAACGAATTGGCGTACCTTCTTGTAAAATAGAAGCGAATGCTAACGATTCAGCAAGTGCCCATTCAATTTTACCGTTCTCTTCAAGAGCATCTTTACGGCGCTCAAGAATTTTCTTCACTTTTGGATATACGTTAAATCCTTCTGGCCAAGATAGTAGACCTTCGTTAATTGCACGAAGTGAGTCAAGTTCAATACCAGTATCGATTGGTTGAATACCTTTTGCAACAACATCGGGCACTTTAACGTGAATTGTTGCATCGCTCGTATCAGCTGGTGGTACTTGTGCATAATCGGATTTTAATTGCTCTTGTATAAACTGTGTAATTGTTTCAACCTCATCTGCATTTAGAACACCAGCAGCTTGTAATTGATCTGCGTAAATTGCTCTTACAGTAGGGTGGTTTTTAATTTTTTTGTACACTTGTGGTTGCGTAACCGCTGGGTCATCCATTTCGTTATGACCATATCGACGGTAACCGATTAAATCGATTAAGAAGTCTTTTTGGAACAACATGCGATATTGAATCGCAAGGTTAGCAGCTGCAAGACAAGCTTCTGGATCATCAGCGTTCACGTGAACAATCGGAATATCGAAACCTTTTGCAAGGTCACTTGAATATTTCGTAGAACGAGAATCATAGCTATCAGTCGTGAAACCAACTGCATTGTTTGCGATAACATGAATCGTTCCGCCTGTTTGATACGCGTTCAATCTGCTTAAGTTCAACGTTTCAGATACAATACCTTGACCAGGGAATGCAGCATCACCATGAACTAAAATTACGAATGATTTTGAAGTGTCTTGATCTGGAAGACCAGATTTTTTACGATTCTCTTGAGCAGCACGTGCGAAACCTTCGACTACAGGATTCACGAACTCAAGATGACTCGGGTTATTTGCTAATGTCACGCGAGTGCTAATTTCTTCGTTACTAACGACTTGTTCTCTACCTAAGTGGTATTTTACGTCGCCAGTCCAGCCAGAATTGGCTACTGCGCCTTCTATTTTTGCATGTTTGAACTCAGCAAACATGTGACTATATGGTTTTTCTAATACGTGAGCAAGTACGCTTAGACGACCGCGGTGAGCCATACCAATCATGACATCCTCTACGCCGTTCTTAGCACCTTCTAGAACAATTTCATCTAAAACAGGTACAAGCATATCAACGCCCTCGATAGAGAAACGTTTTTGCCCAACGAATGTTTTATGCAAGAATTGCTCGAAACCTTCAACAGCTGTTAAACGTTTTAAAAGAGCAGTTCGTTTTTTATTTGATAGTGGTTGACGCAATGAATTTGATTCCACCATTTGATGCAACCACGCGCGTTCTTCACTATCTTGTATATGAGAAAATTCATAAGCTAAAGATTTTGTATAAACGTCTTTTAATCTATGAATTACATCAAGTGCAGTGTGAATACCTTCTGGTGCATCTTGCCATACTGTTTTCGCTGGAATCGCTTTCAAGTCAGCATCGCTCAGTTCACTCATTGCTTTCTCAAGAAGTGATTGTCCATTTGCAGCATCTTCCATCGGGTTAATGTGAGCCAACGTATGCCCGAAAGAACGAATTTGCTCAACAAGTTGAACGACTTTAAGAATCTTTTCAATGTTACCTGTGTTTTGAGGAGAAAAATGTGTTGCTGTGTTGTCCCCTGTTACGACATCATCTTGAAACGAAGGAGCTCCAAAAATTTCAAAAAGCTCTTGTAATTCCGGATCAACAGAACCTGCTCCAGTTACGTAAAGATCATACTGCTCAATAACATAACCAAGGTTCGGACCGTGGAACTTGGCCCAAGGGTTTGTCGTTGTATTCTTCCTCGTCATTTGTTTAAACCTCCCAATGCATATAATCCTTTTCCATACAAAGGTGCATTTTGCTCTTTTTCAATAAGTAATGAATCAATAATCAATGTAAATGTTTTCTTTACTCTTATGTTATTACAATAATTTACATAATACCAAACACTATTACTTATCTGTTTTGTAAAAAAACATTCACAATAACTTATCACCCAAGTTAATCTTTCACTTTATAAAGTAATTTTACAGAAAAATGGGGTGGATATATTTGGTATGCCTATACTAATAGCTATAATTGTTGCATTTAAATATAGGGACAATAGTTAGAATGTTTTAATAAAAATTAGTTTGAATTATGTATATTGAAATAATAAGCGCTTTCATAGATATTATACAACAATATAACGGAATATAGTATAAAAAATAAAAAATTATGAATTGAGCGTAAACTTTATTTCGATAGTGTTAACTATCGAAAGGAAAATGAAGGATTTCTACAAAAAAAGTTGTTAAACATAAAAAATGGTTCATAACCCGTTAGTTTCTATAAATATGCCAAAAAACACCGTAAAACCAATAACACATTTCATCTAATAAAGAAGAGAATGAAATATTTTAAAAGGATAAAACAAATATGAAGATATTAAATTTAAAAAAAGTTGAGGAGGAAATATAGTAACGATTACATACAGTGTTCCATGTTTTATTACAAAATAGACGTGCTGAAATCGAACAAGTTTCTTCTATATAAATAGAGTGAAAAATGATTAGGATGAATGTAAAGGAACCTTGACGTAAAGTTTACTTTACATATATACTCGATATATGGGAGGAGGGAGAAATTTCCTTGGAAAATAAAATGGTCGAATACCGAAAGAAATTTGGACTATCTCAAGAAAAACTGGCTGAGAAACTCGGGGTTTCCAGACAAACCATTATCTCAATTGAAAAAGGGAAATACGATCCATCACTTCCGCTAGCATTTGAAATAGCGAAAACATTTCAGACAACGATAGAACATGTATTTATTTATGAAGGAAAAGAAGAGGGGGAATAGGGATGAATTATTCACAAAAGTACTTTGTAATTATGGGTGTTATTTTTCTATTTATGAGTGGATTTATGATATTAACAGGTATAATGACGCATTCTGCACCGCCAAGTCCTACTTATACGTTACTTGCAATGATGGTTATGTGTTTCTGCCTAAGCTACTTACACCCGCAATTTAAAGAAAAAGACGAGCGAATGAAACTTATTCGTTATAAAGGAATGTTTGTAACCTTTTTTGCATTAACAGCATATTATCTTCTTTTCTCTATCGGCTTAAACTTAAAAATACTTACACTATCTGCTACTGAATTATTGAATATACTTATGGCACTTACGATGAGTACCGTCTTTATCTCATTTGTTGTTTTGGCAAAAAGATATTAAGATGGAAGAGAGAAAGGAAGATTAACATATGCAAATGATGTATGCTTTTGGCATTGGGCTTGTATTATTTTTAGCTGTATTCTTATTTATTCGTAAAGACGTTCAAGGCGGGACGTTAACGAAACGAGGATTTTATAAAATGATCGGCTGTTTAGTTATTATGTTTATTGCGATTATTGTAATGATCGTTTTAATAAGTCGGTCACTATAGAATGTAAAAACGGAACCTTACTGCGGTAAGGTTTTTTTATTGTTAAACCTAAAAATTACCACTAAATCCATTTACTATAAATAACTTATATTATATAATCCAATGAAATGATAGATAAGGAGTGTAGTATATGAATAAAAAAACTATCTTCTATTTATTAACTTGTCTACTACTTGTAGCTAGTACTACTTATATAATATGTAACAAACGAGAACAAGTGCCGCCTATATTAGTATGGGAGGATCAGGAGTACCACGTAACGAATGAACCTGCCAAAGTAGAAGAAGTTGGGCAAAAACTTGGTGAAGTAACAAAGAAAATTAAAACAAGTAAAAAACCTACTAAAAATAGAGAATCTAATACATTACAAGAGAAAACAGAAGTATTCACAATGATTGAGGAAGAAAAAAGTGATTACCAGCCTTTAATTATAAAGGAAACTTATAGTGATGAATATAGGGTAGTGAGGCCGATGTTGAAGCAAGTATTATGATGAAAAGGAGATTCATATGCAGACAGTAACTTCGTATCCGTGGTCGTTAAGAAAAATATTTGTCTTTTTCCTCCTATCGGTGCCGCTTACATTTTGATGAATAGAGGAGCAATACAAAAGAGAGATTTCATTTTATATTTATTATTTGCTGCTATTAATATATCGCTTTGGTTATCGTTTATGATCTTTGATCGGAGTATGTGGATGGTAGTAGGGCATTATTTGTTTGGAGCAGTTGTTATTGTTTTTTCGAATATGAATAAGAGCTAAGCCAGCAACCTTAAAGTTGCTGGTTTTTATTTTGCTATTTATAATGAAGAAACAAATTTTTAATAGAGAGTAGTGGGCGTTATGAGATGGAAAGAGGGAACGTTTGAAAAAATAGACACGAATGACTCATCTGTTGAGCAACTTATAAACACGTTTAAGGAACAAAACTTAATTGGTGGAGCAATAATAAGCTGTTTTAAAGTGCATAACGAAAATTTTTTTAAAGAAATACCACATTCGAAAGATGGATATGAGCACTTCTTTAGAAGAATCTTCAACTCTTTAGATATAATTAATAACTTAGAAGAGTTAAAAATACATACATCAGACAAATATAAGTTTCGTTTTAAAGAGCAGCTGGCAGTTATGCTTGATGGTAGCATTGCTGCGCAAATTTTGTGGGGCGGAGCATATGAAGGGTTTAAGGAACGACCAGTTATCGCAAAACAATTAGCAGTCAATGTATGTCAATATATGTTCCAAGATCGATACGAAGATATTAAAGTGTTCGAAAGCTATCGCCCTTGGACAGATTGGTTTTACGATGTTGCGTGGGATGTTACTTGGATGGTGTTAGATAGTAGGGAACAGAAAATGTGGTTCATTTGTGCTACGGATACAGATTGATAGAAGAGGGACCTTGTAGGAATGCTGCAAGGCCCTTTATCTTTTGGGAATTAATAGAAAATTAATCATATAAATGCTATACTAAAAAATGTTTGTAATGTCAGTTTCATAATATTGTATGATGCTGACTTACTAGAAAAGATAAGAGGAGAATGAGCGTGCAAAAGATAAAGAGATTATTGCTATTAATGATGGTAGTAGGATTAACAGCAGGTGTTTTAGCAGGGTGTGCAAATCCGAAAGATACTACAGAAGAATTTTTAACAGCGATACAAAAAGGTGATGTAGAAAAGGCTCGTACATTTGTTGAGAGTGACAAGGAATTTAATAAACTAAATGAAAAAACAGATGATGCTGAGGCAAAAGCAATGCTAAGTGCAATTACAAAGAACTTTAAATTTGAAAAGATAGAAGAAGTATCGAAAAAGGATGACAAAGCAGAAGTGAAAGTGAAAATTACATCTGCTGATCTATCCGTTGCTGTAACAAAAGCAGTGGGAGAAGTTATGCCAATGGCTTTCGCTAGCGCATTTAGCGAAGACAAAGAACAATCTGAAAAAGCGATCGAAAAAACAATGACCTCAACTATCATCAAAAACTTAACGGATAAAGATGCAGCAATGGCAACTCGCGAAGTTACATTGAACTTAAAGAAAGACAAAGATGGCGACTATAAAATCGTTGCTGACGATAACTTGAAAGAAGTATTGTTTGCCAATGCAAAGTCTTTGGAGAAGATGTTTGGTGGGAAGTAATTGAATGAGATAAAAAAGAGACACCATATCACGTAGAAGGTTGATATGGTGTCTCTTTTTTATGAACCTGGAGAGGTTTGAACTCACGAAATTAATTATATAAATTAGATATTGTGTTTTTGGAATTCAAGACATAAAGCTAGTTGTAACAGAGGAGGTACTGTATTCTATGTTTTCTTATGCGGATCTTGTAACGTAGAAAGGTAAAATTTCTGGACCAGATTTTAATTAGTGTTCCTTCAGCTTTAATGAGGAGGTGTACGAAGATGTTGTGACTATGCCTGCTGGATACTATTAATTGTGAAGTTAAATAAGACAACAATTTATTAGAGGAAGATTAGTTAGTTTAAGTATCAGATTTAGGTGTTTAACAGGGGTACTAATTAATTTCAGTTCTTCCATGAAAAATTATAGAAAAAGTATGGATAAACAAATTCTTGTTTTAAGTGAATTTTGTAAATGTGGGGGCTGCTTTAAATAAAGATGGTCAAACACTATGTAAATAATTGAGAGTATTAAAATATGCAGAATTGCATATTAAATATTTAAAATCTTATGCTAACCTTATAATGCGAAATATAACATTTGTTGGTAATAATTCATTTTTGAAAGATAAAAAATGAATCATTACAGTGTTATACAATTCACTGTCCTATAGCATAAACGATAATAACGAAAGCTATTTGAAGTCCATTGAAGGAAATAAGTTATTAAAAAAGATTCCATATAGTGAATTTGTTGAAAATTCAGATTCTACAAATGTCATCTTATTTTTAATGTCTTATAAGAGTGACGCCATTAGAGGGCAAAATATTGTAGTTGACTATGGATATACAATTGTATAAATAAATCATCTTGAGAATTAAGGGTGTGGATAATGAGTTTACTAATTAAAGATTTAACAAAGAAATTTGACGAGCATGTTGCAGTGAATAATTTGAATATCGAGATACCAAAAGGTGAAATATTTGGATTCTTGGGCGGGAATGGAGCAGGTAAAACGACTACATTTCGAATGATACTTGGCCTTTTATCGAAATCAAGCGGAACCATTTCATGGAATGGTAAGCCTATAAATTATGATGTAACGGATAAGATTGGGTATTTACCCGAAGAACGTGGGCTTTATGCGAAAATGACTGTCAAAGAACAAGTTAATTTTTTTGCAAAATTAAAGAACATGAAAAGTAAAGATGCAGAAAAAGAACTTCACTATTGGCTGGAGCGTTTTAATATTACTGAGCATCTGAACAAAAAGGTAGGAGAACTTTCTAAAGGGAATCAGCAAAAAATTCAGCTGATAACAGCGATTATACATAAGCCTGAACTTTTAATTTTAGATGAACCATTTAGTGGTTTAGATCCAGTAAATGTTGAAATGTTAAAAGAAGCTGTTCTTGATATGCAAAAACAAGGGGCGTCGATACTTTTTAGTTCACATCGTATGGAACATGTGGAAGAGTTATGCCAACACATTTGTATCATGCACAAAGGAGTACCTGTTGTTCAAGGAGATATTGCCAAAATTAAAAGTGACTTTGGTAAAAAGAATGTTGTAATCGTTGGCGATCATGACTTTGATCATTTGAAAGAAATAAAAGGTGTAGAAAGTATGAAGAAACGTAAAAATGCAGTTACTCTTAAAATTTCATATGAAGAAGTTTCGCATGTTTTATTTAAAGAGATAACGAAATTAGGTTTTGTTAAAAAATTCGCAGTAGAAGAACCTACATTAAATGACATCTTTATTGAGAAAGTAGGTGCACAGCATGAATAGTTTCTGGACGATTTTTTTACAAAACTATAAATCTAAGGTAAAAGCTACATCATATATTGTTATTACAATCATGATTTCTATGTTAATTATAGGAATGATGAATTTTGAAAAAATTTATAACTATTTTGTAGGTAACGAGGAAGAGCAAGTTGTCGTTGTTACAGAAAAAGAAGAATTATATACAACAATTCAACAAGTGTTTAAAAATGTCGATAGTAAGATACATGTTAAACATAGTACGGATAAACAAAAAGCAGAATCAGGTGTTAAAGATGGTAATTATACATATGCAATCGTTGTAGAGGAATTGGATAATAAGCAACTAAAGGCTACGTATATAACTGAGACAGATACAAATCAGCAAGATGTTAGTAAGGTTCAAACGATTTTATCTCAAATACAATCTTCTAATTTCGCGCAGCAATTAAATCTATCACAAGATGAATTAAAGGTGTTAACAATGCCAGTAGAAATTCATACCAAAACTATATCAGATAAGGTTAAAGATGGAAAACATACAGAGGGTGTAGGGATTTTAATTAATACCTTTATCATGCTAAATTATTTAATGATATTATTGTATGCTGCACAATTAGCTACAGATGTTGCAACAGAGAAATCTTCTCGTGTCATGGAGTTAGTTGTTTCAAGTATTTCGCCTACCAAACATTTATATGCGAAGCTATTTTCAACATTATCAGCAGGTATTACGCAAATCATAATTTGGTGTTCGGTCGCAACTGTTGGGTATAAAACATCAGTTAATGATTCGGAAAATGATATTTTAAACAGTATTGATTTTAATTCTATTGCTCCTACTTTAGTGGTGTATGGGATTCTATTCTTCACATTAGGATTCTTATTATATGGCTCATTATCTTGTCTACTCGGCTCTATTATTAGTCGTATAGAGGAATCTTCTCAAGCTGTTATGCCGTTAACATTTATGTTAATTGCTGCTTTATATATCGCACTTTATGGAATGTCAAATCCAAGTAGCACGGTTGTTACCATTACTAGTTATATACCTTTCTTTACTCCTATTGTTATGCTCGTTCGAATTGGATTCCTCAATATCCCAGTATGGGAGATTGCGCTTGCATTAGCGATTCTAATCGCAACAATATGTATGATGATTGGTTTAACGAGTCGTGTTTACCGCGGTGGCGTATTATTATATGGTAAAGGCGCATTTAGTAATATCAAAAGGGCAATCAAGTTAGGGGAAAAATAAGATTGGTTTATTCATATTTAAAAAGACTACATAGTTAATCTATGTAGTTTTTTGTTGTTACGATAATTTTTATATATAAATTATCGTATTAAGCTATTTTTCAAAGAGAACTTTAAAAAGATCCCAAAAGAGAGTAAAGAATCGAGTTCTGGCGAACAACGCAGAGCGATGATTGATATAATTTATGTTTTTCTCCAAAATGAAGACAAGAAGTAGGGGGGGAATTTAGTTTTAATAATAATCATTTATTTGCTACATAAAGAAAACCCCTTGAATATCAAGGGGTTTTTCCTATGATCCCGACTGGCCTCGAACCAGCGACCTCCACCCTGTCAAGGTGGCGCTCTCCCTGCTGAGCTACGGGATCCCAACTATAAATATTACGATCAGCAATGTGTTTTCATTTCATTCGTGTAATCGAAGGATTTGTATAATTTATTGAATATTGTAACATTTGATGTATTCCTATAATAGCAACAAACTTTAATAGTGTAAAGATGTAATTTTCTGGATATTATCATTCCAATTTGTATATAAAAAATAAGCCCCGAAGAGCTTATTTTAATAATAATATCACCGCGATTATCAATGATATTTTCAAAAATACAATCATAAATAATGGAGCTCGTTCATGAGCTATCGTCCTGTAACTGTCATTCCTGCTGTGTAAATTGTATCTACAGAACCGTCAGCACTTACAACTTCAACTTTATAGCGATATGTTCCATTGTCTGAAATGTTTTCGCCATATCCTGTGAAAGTAGAAATTTCATCATTACTTCCAGCTGGAACCCATTGATTTTGCCAATGGAAGAAAGTATCATATTCTCCCCAGTTATCGCCATATTTTTTCTCGATGCTGACATTGTAATGAATATCTTCAGCTCGTTCATTTGTAATTCTTGCAATTACGTTTTGACCAAAGCTATATTCTGTAGCGTGTACTTGAACTGTAACACCATTCAACGTTTCGCTAGGACCACAAATATAACGACAGAACTCGCTTGCTCCGTCAGCATGTGCCTTCGGTGTATCAATGTTCATAGCTGTTAAACCACCTAAAGCTAAAGCTCCTGTTAATAATACTTTACCAAATGTTTTCACTTGAAATTCCCCCTAAGTATATTCTCAATTCGTTCCATAGATATCACATTAAGTAGTTTTATAACATTAATCTAATCGAACGCTTTTTTCCTCGAGTGTATTCGCTATGAATCTTTCATCTTGTAGTAATCTAACCTCTACATAAAATTTCATAGTTTTGATTCCATATATGTATCATGATTTACATAGAACAAATCTGTTAATACGTTTTGGTTATTTGCTTATTCCACCACTCTTTATTACCTTTTATTGGTAAAACGTTGATTTTATTATATACCATTATTATCTATTTACAAGAAAAAATCATACTGTATGCAAAAATGCATAATAAAAAACACTACTTGTATTCTGTAATTCAGAATACAAGTAGTGTTGGGTTTCAATTAATATTTAATTGGAACTTAATGCTAACTTTTTATGTTTAACAGTATACAATATATCATCGTTAATTAAAGTCATAATTGATAAATCTTGTTCAGGGGACGCTCTTCATGCTGAGCTACGGGATCTTCAAAAGGGAAAGTATAAGCGATTATGATAGTAATGTATAAAGGGATAATGATGAGAAGCGAATTTAGTAGAAAGTAGTCTTTGGATGTAGAGGTTATATTATTTCCGATACCAATCCAAAGGACCTTCATCACTCAAATCAACAAGAAAAGGGAACAAGAAGTGTAAAGGTAAGCTTATGAGTTCTGGCATAGCGTTCACTGTTTTCTTTGATAGATATTGCCTCCCAAAACAATACGGACAATCTTTTTCAAATGTCATGAGTATCGACCATACATCTTTTACTTTCCATTTCGTTTTACAATACGTACAACGCGCCATTGAGTTCCTCCTCAGTTTAAGGTGCTTTCTAATATATTCTACTTTATTGTACGAAAGTCATTTGAATTTGATGTGGTAAAATGCAAAACAAGCCTAACCACGTTCTACATTCAGGAAGGGGCTAGGCTTGTTTTAATTTCGATCAAAGTCTCTTTGTATCAGGCTGTTTATACATTGCCTAGATAGCTTCGCGTTAAATTCGGGAGAATAATTTTTCCATTTTCACTGTATTTTTCGAATAGATCTGATAGGAGAAAAACAAAGTTTTTATACTGTTCGTCATTTTCTTTCGGAGCATAAGACGCTGATAAATTTCTTCCCAAAAACCCTTCATAATCAAAAAGTAAATCATTTTGATATTCTTTAAACTCATACTTGCCATCTTTAAAAAAGCTGTTAAATACTTCTGGATTTTCATCTATTCCACCGCTAAAGCCTTTAAAGTTTGGGCAGGTTTTCTGGCAAATTTCTGCATTCTCTTTAATAAGTGGACTAGTTAAATCTCTACTATTCCAAACAAGAGCAACATTTGCTTTTTGTTTTAAAATTCGTTGGCATTCGATTTTGAAAGCCTCTTTATCAAACCAATGAAATGCTTGGGCAACAGTTACTAAATCTACACTATTTTCTTTTAAAGTAGTATTTTCAGCAGTTGCTTTTATGGATTGAAAACGAGAATATAGTTTTAACGATTGCTCAGCGATCTTCCTCATATCATGATTTGGTTCAACTCCAATAACATGTAAACCACTTTCAAGCAGCTGGCGGCTAAATATCCCTGTACCTGAACCAATATCAGCCACAATCCGATTCCCTTTCAGTTGGTTAGCTGAAAGCAAGTACTCAATATATTCATTAGGATAACTAGGGCGATATTTTGCATATATATCGGCCCTGTCAGTAAAATTTTCTGTTGTTTTCACAGTACTACCTTCTTTCTTACGATATTATGTACAGAAATAGAAATTAAATATGAATTCCGGCATCAGTCTCTAAGTCTACAACTTAAGAGTCCAGCTAAATAGAAAGGCTCAGTTTCTGTATTCAAATATCCTTTATCCGTTTAGTATACTATTTTAGATAATATCTTCCAAAAGACTAGAATGGCTTACTCAATTATGTTTTAAAGGGTATATTTTTATGGATTTATTTAATAATTTATGAGCGATTGTATGTCGTATTACGTTTACTTAGGTAAGAGATTTTCATTTTTGCTATTTAAATTGGCCAATATATCCTTTTTACAATTTACTGAAAATCATGTATAACAGAGATACATGATTATTTTATCTCGCTATTTGCGGGCAGTAAGATCCCTTACCTCGAAATTCAGCAAAAGTAAAGAAGTTAGGTTGGAGTCGGGCTGCCCGTAAAAGTCCGATTAGTGAGGGTTGATGAAAGTTTCACTTTATAAATATTCAGAAGTAGAGGGAGAAAAGTTGTAATGGTAAGAAAAACGTTCAAGATGCGCGTGTCTAAAAATAGAACGATTTCGATTAATGGATCGATTCTTGATGTGGATGTTACACATGATGAATTTTTACAAGAGTTTGTTGAGTGGGTTGATTCTAAAGGTTGGTCGTTTATGGGGATAACGGATGAGATTACGCCCGAGGAAGCTAGTCAAAAGTTAATAGATTCGTTGATTGATGAGAAGGATAAGAAAGAGTAATTCCTTCTTATTTTTATTGTATATTTATGTTCTTCATCGTAAAAATATGATATAGTAAAAAATAGTGAAAATTCTTCCAGTTTAATACAAATTACATATGATTGGTAGATTTATTATTTTGTTAGGGGAGTAAATGGAAAAGGGAGAGTCATATGGTAAATTTTAAGAAAATTTTGGTTTTTATTACAGTTATTTGTTTGTTTTTGTTGACACCTATGACATTGCGTGCTGAGACGAATATTGGAGTAAATCCAGAACAAGTTGCACCACCACCTGTGGAAGGACCGAATGTTTTTAGTCAGTTTGCAACGACAATCGATGCGAAAACAGGAGATGTTTTGTATGACAAAAACGCATATCACCGTGCATTTCCTGCTAGTACGACGAAAGTGTTAACAGCGATTTTACTCATGGAGCATACGAAGCCAGAGGATCAATTTACATTTTCACAATTAGCGTTAGATCAAGAGAAGAGTAATTATCAAATTGAGTTTCAACCTGGAGAGACAATTAATAGAAATACTGCGCTTATGATTTTAATGGTGCTGAGTGCGAATGATGTGTCGTATGCGATTGCGGAGCGGATTGGCGGGAGTGTTGAGAATTTCGCCAATATGATGAATGAGAAAGCGAAGCAATTAGGGGCGAAAGATAGCCACTTTGTAACACCGAATGGATTGCATGATCCGAACCATTATACGACGCCGTATGACATGGCTATGATTACGAGAGGTGTGCAAAAATATCCTGAAATTTTACAAGCGATGAATACGAAACGAACGACAGTTACGACGTCTAGCCAGACGGTGTCTATTTTTAATAAATCTACTTATTTTGAAAATCCATATAGTATTGGTGGTAAGACGGGGTTTACGAATGAAGCGCGTAATACACTTGTTTTATTAAATGAGAAAGATGGAAATCGTATTATAAATGTAGTAATGGCTTCTCAAAGACCTGAAATTTATGAAGATTTGAAGCAAATGGCGGACTATTCTTTCGGTCAATTTACGAAGCAAACAGTGCTCGATAAACATAATTGGCATCAAAAAACAACATATTTAAATAAAGATGTTAGTTCTGAGTTGGAAAAAAGTGCAGAACTTATGCTTAAGAAAGATGAAGGGAAAAATGTGAAAACTATTTTCCGGGCAGCTTCATTAGATAAAGAATCTTTGTATCATAAAGGAATACATCGTGGTGAGGTAGTTGGTGCAGTTGATATTACGAAAAATAATCAAACAATTGCGACGGTAAATGTTCTTTCAACAGAAGATGTCACTTTTGCGATGCCTAAAAAAGATACAATTGCATCTGAAGAAAAAGAGTCAAATGTGAAAGTAATAAGTGTTGGGATAGGCGCGATTGTATTATTTGGAGCCATTTTATATGTAGTGCTACGCCGAAATACAAAAGGAATGAAAACAG
Source organism: Bacillus sp. L_1B0_5 (assembly GCF_000836715.1). Lineage (NCBI taxonomy): Bacteria > Bacillati > Bacillota > Bacilli > Caryophanales > Bacillaceae > Bacillus > Bacillus sp. L_1B0_5. The sequence goes on from NZ_JXIS01000048.1 coordinate 40,274, forward strand.
AAGAAAAATAACGTAGTAGTAAAAAGACTGTGGAGAGATTTTGTCACAGTCTTTTTTTATACTAAAGAGACATTTAACTAATAATTGTAAATTTTCTTATTGCAATAACTTAAAGTTCGTTATATCATTTACTTGTGTTCTTGTTAAAGAACAAAATGAACATTGCATACTTCAAATAATATAAAACAACGGAGAGGGAGAGAGACGATGAAATTAATTTGGAAGGTAATTAGCAACGCAATCTCATTTGTTTTATTTGCATTGATGGTTTTTTTAGCTTTTGTAGTTATTTCTTCAAAAGCGAGCGGTGGTGATCCGACAGTGATGGGATACCAATTTAAGAGTGTTCTTTCAGGATCAATGGAGCCGACGTTTTTAACAGGATCAATCATTGCAATAGAACCAAACAAAGATGGTTCTAAATATCAAAAAGGTGATGTTATTACCTTTAAAGAGAAAGATCAAAAAATTATCACTCACCGTATTATCGGTGTGAAAGATACAAATGGAAAAGTAATGTATGAAACAAAAGGGGATAACAACAACGGACCAGATTTAGAGCCAGTACTTGCAGAAAATGTAGTTGGAAAGTATGCAGATATTACAGTTCCGTACGTTGGTTATTTACTGAATTATGCGAATTCAAAAGCGGGAGCAGCATTACTTCTTATTATTCCAGGAGTCTTTTTACTTGGTTATTCCGCGATTTCTATTTTTGGGGCTATTCGTAGCATTGACGGAGAAAAGAAAGATAAAAAAGTAGAACAATCCGTCTAGTTCGTTTGGTTATACTTTCCGTTTAGGAAGTTAACAAATATATATATTAAGGGGATATGGACATGACTTTAAAGAAAAAATTAGGAATGGGTATTACATCAGCAGTACTAGGAGCAGCGTTAGTTGGTGGAGGAACATTTGCGTTTTTCAGTGATAAAGAAGTGTCAAACAATACATTTGCGGCTGGGACACTTGATTTAGCATTAAATCCATCAACAGTTGTTAACGTATCGAATTTAAAACCTGGGGATACAATTGAAAAAGAATTTAAACTAGAAAATAAAGGCTCTTTAGATATTAAAAAGGTTCTACTGAAAACAGATTATAATGTAGAAGATGTAAAGAAAGATAATAAAGATGATTTTGGTAAACATATTAAAGTAACATTCTTAAAAAATGTAGATAAGCATGAGACAATTGTGAAACAAACTACTTTAGATAAATTAAAAGGTGACACACTTACAGCTGTAGATAATGATTTATCGGCTTGGTTCTGGGATGAAAAAGGTATTTCAGCAGGTAAATCTGATAAATTCAAAGTGAAATTTGAGTTCGTTGATAATGGAAAAGATCAAAATCAATTCCAAGGCGATAAGTTACAATTAAATTGGACGTTTGATGCACAACAAACAGCAGGTGAAGAAAGATAATAACAAAAAGGGCTATCACATGGATAGCCCTTTTTCTATTTTTCTAGTATTTGTCTATCAATTTTAATAGTTCTTTACTATAATATAGATAATGTTCTGTATAAAGAACGTAATGTTCGATGGGGGAGATTAAGATGCTGAAAAGACCGCGGAATTTTAAAAAGATGCTTATATTGCCGTGTATGTGTTCTATTACGTTTTATTTAGGATCTCAAATTATGACGCATACAGAAGCGGCGTTCATTCATGAAACGAAAGTGGAAGCGACGCTTTCTACAGCAATTATATTTCCGAAAACAGTTAATACGTTAAAAGAGCAATCTGAGAAACATAAACAGTTTATTGAGCGTGAGTATGGAACGATGAAGGGGAAATCGAAAGCAACTTCTATTGAAGAAATAAAACAGGCGATTTCTGTATGGCAACAAGGGCGTGAGAAAATTGTTGCTGAGAAGGAAGCTCTGCAAAATGTATATACTGAAATAGAGGCTCCTTACAATCAAATACAAGAAGAATTAAAGGTAAATAAAGATGAGTCGATGCAGCAAGTGTCCGTATATGTAAATGAAGGCTTTCGCAGTATCAAAGAGAAACGTGACTATATTGAGAAAGAAATTAGCTTGAAAGCTATCGATGAGCAAATTCAGGCTCTTCAGCAACAATTAAACGTTGCAATTGAAGCGGAAGGACAAAAGAAAGCAGAAGAACAAAAGAAAGTAGAAGAGCAGAAGAAAGCAGAAGAACAAAAGAAAGTAGAAGAACAGAAGAAAGTAGAAGAGCAGAAGAAAGCAGAAGAACAAAAGAAAGTAGAAGAGCAGAAGAAAGCAGAAGAACAAAAGAAA